>DATASG010000204.1:0-4095 GCA_036269295.1 Vicinamibacterales bacterium
ATCCGGGAACTTCATGAACTCGGTCCAGTCGCCGATGAGCGAGATGCTCAGCAGGATGTTGTCGTAGTCGGACGTGAACGGCGTCACGACGTAGGCCTCGTCGCCGAACTCGATCAGCCCGATCAGATCGTGGTACTTGCCGCTCATCCGCTGACGGATGAAGGTTTCGGCAGCGGCGACGGTGGTGAAGAACGTCGCTTCGTTCGGCGCCTTGGCGTTCAGGTGCGCCGCCGGGAAGCGCGCCATCATGCTCGACGAGGCGTCGATCATCAGCGCGATGCGCCGGCCCGGATAGCTGACCTGCTCGTGGGTCAGCGACGAGTACGGATCCGCGAGCGCGAGCACGAAGAACGGCAAGCCGCAGAGAAACAGGATCAACGCCCCGTGGCGGACGATCGATATCCACGATCCGCCGCTCCAATCGAGCACCGCCGGCAGCGCCACCTGGGTCCGCCCCGCCTTGTTGCGCGTCAGCGCCCGGAAGACCAGGACCGCCATCGCCAGGCCGACCAGCACCACCATGGCGATGATCGAGTCGTCGCGGTGCGTGAACAGCAGATCCTGCGTCCGCGCGTTGCGCCACTCGAAGATCACGTCCCGGACAATCGCCGGGAGCTGGGTTATCGGGACCACACCCTGTTGTCCATCGGCGTGCCGGCGCGGCGGATCGCGAGCCGCTTCATGAACCAGAGCTGCTCGAACTTCATGCGGCTCAGCAGCGTCTTCGACGTGGCCAGCGCTTCGTCGAGCGCCGAATCGTCCAGCTTGCCGTCACGGCTGAACGTCGCGGCGGTGAACGCGGCCAGCGCCCGCGACACGGTCTCGAGCCGCGCCGCGCGGGCGGCGGTGTTGCCCGGCTGGGCGAGGACGCGCGCGATCGTCTGCGAGGTCACGGCACCCGAGACGGCGATGCGCTTGCCGCGCGGCCAGCCGGCCTTGAGGATCAGCCGGCCCGGCTCCAGCGTCTCGCTGCCGTCGGCGAGCAGCCGGCTCGCCGGCATCTGGCTGACGGGGCGGCCGATGGCGTAGGTCGCGGCCACGCGGAGCGCGCCGATCGCGCGGCTGGCAATCTCCGGCGTCCAGCTGCCGGCGTCGCGATCGTGCTGCACCGCGGCGAGCTCGCGGCCGACACCAGCGAGGATGGCCCGGTCGCTGATCAGCCGTTCGCTGGCGGCGGCGGCCGGCTTGCGATACCGCTGGAACAGCCGCACCAGGCCGAGCACCGACATCAGCGCCGCCAGCACGAAGAACACGCTGCCGATCACGGTCAAGAGGTTGGCCCGGAACGCTCGCTGATCGATGTCGCTGAAGGTGTCGCTCGCCGACGTGTCACGGATGTCGGCGGCGTCGGACGGCACCAGCGAAAGGATCCGCATCGACTGCGCCGGCATGACGTAGCTCTGGTCCCGCCCCTGCAGCGACGTCTTCTGTCCGACTTTGGTCTGCACCCGGTAACTCAGCTTCATCTCGGGCAGCGCCACGTCGCGGCCGAACATGCCGTCGGCGATCAGGCGCAGCCGGTATTCGTACTGGAAGAAGCGCCGCTGGTCGGTGCGGAGATCGGCGCCATGCGACCCACCCAGCGTCTCGTAAGGCGCGAACTGCACCACCGACGGCTCGAGGCGGGTCTGGTCGACCACCACCGTGGCGTCGTCGGTCTCGATCACCGCGCAGGTGAGGACCAGGGTGAACGGTTCGCCGACGCGGACGGCGCCGGCGCTGGTGCGCCACCAGCACTGCAGCGGATCGGTTTGCACGGTTTGGGCGCCGGCCGCCGTGGCGGTGACCGCGACCAGAAGGAGTGCCCGGACGCTGTTTCTCAACATGGTGTCTCGCTATGCGGCTTTTCTCAGCCGTCGTTCGGCGATGAATTCGCTGAGCGCGATCGAGGTCTGCAGCTCGTCGACGCCGATCCGCAGCACGTCGAGGTCGTGGCTCTTCGCCATCCGCGCCACGTCGTCCTGCCACGTCCGCGTCCGCGCCGACAAGGTGCGGAGCGCGCCGCGCGACATCACCCTCGACCGCCCGGTCTCGACGTCGAACGCCTCGATCCAGCCCGCCGACACCGACGGCAGCTCGAAGGCGAAGGCGCTGTCGATCAGCACGATGAAGACGTCGTGCGCCGAGTTGAGCTGGCCGAGCTCCTTCATGATCTCGCCCGCCTCGTCGAACAGAAAATCAGAAATCACCGGCACCATCGTCGTCTTGCGCATGAAGCCGGCCAGCGACATGCTGAGGCTGCCGGAGCGCTTGAGCGGTTGCAGGCCGCTGCCGAACTGGTAGGCCTCGAGCGTGTGGATGACCTGGTTCTTGCCGACCCGCGGGCGGATCGCGGCCAGCTGCTCGAACTTGGCGTCGAAGGTGATGAGGCCGAACAGATCCTGGAAGAACACCGCCGACATGCCGATCGTGCCGATGGTGCGCGCGATCGCGGCGGCGATCGGCACCCCGTCGATGCCGCAGCGGGTCGAGAGCGAGGCGTCGGCGACCGCGACCACCGTCGCGGTGCTGCGCTGCTCGTAGTCGCGAACGATCATCGGGCTGAAGTTAGTGAGGGTCGACTGCGCCCAGTCGATGTTCGAGGTGCGGTCGCCCGGCTGCCAGTCGCGCAGGCCGACGAAGTCGAAGCCCGATCCGGTGAACAGGCTGCGGTGTTCGCCGATCGTGAACTCGCGCATGCGTCGCATAATCAGGAGCTCGATTTCGGTGAGCTCCGAAAGGTTCACGAACGGTTCGACGTCGGTTTCCCGGGTCCTCACTGCATTCTCATCTGACCACTAAACTCACGAAATCCACGAAACCAAACCAGATCTTTTTCGTGTGTTTCGTGCTTGTCGTGTCTTTCGTGGCGTTCGGTCACGGAACAGCAACTCTTTCGATTACATCCGCGATGACGCTGTCGGTCGTCAGACCGTGGCTGGCGGCGTGTGGGCCGAGCCAGAGACGGTGGCCGAGGACGTAGACCGCGAGATCCTGGATGTCTTCGGGGTAGACCTCGGTCCGCTTGCGCACCAGCAGCGCCCAGACCTTGGCGAGCCGGCCCCAACAGATGATCGCGCGCGGCGAGGCGCCGAGGTCGACGCCGTGCTCGACCAGCTCGGACGGCGAGTGCACGTTCCAGTCGGTGTCGGGGTTGAACGGCCGCGTCGCCGCCACCAGCCGCTGGATGTACATCCCGAGCTTGGGGTGCATGAAGACGTGCTCCGTGATGGACGACCGCAGTTTGATGATCCGTTCCTTCGACATCAGCTCGTTGAGGCGCACGCTCTTGAAGTCGAAGTGCACCAGCTTGGCTTCCTCTTCGGGCGGCAGGTAGCCGATGTTCACCATGATCGCGAACCGATCGGTGGCCGCTTCGGAGAGCGGGAAGGTGCCCTGCCCGAGCTCGACCGGGTTCATCGTCGCGATCGCGAAGCTGAACGCCGGCAGCTCGAAGGTGGTTTTGCCGACGGTGACCGTCCGATCCTGGAGCGCCTCGAGGAAGGCGCTCTGCGACTTGAGGGGGATGCGGTTGATCTCGTCGAGCAGGATGACCTCGGCCTCCGCGAGCGGACCGAATTCGGTCATGAGCTCGCCGGTGGCGGGATTGATCATCTGGAAGCCGACGACTTCCGTCGGCTGCAGGTCCGCGCGCCCTTGAATGCGCACGAACTTCGCGTTGCTGATGGCCGCGAGGATGACGCCGAAGAACGTCTTGCCGACGCCCGGGACGCCGCGCAACAGCAGGTTGCCGGCGTTGACCTGGCGCTGTTCCTTCTTGTCGTACGAGGTCGGGATCTCCGACATCAGCACGACGTTGGCGAGCGCCTTGGCGGTGTCGTAGCCGACCAGCGCCTTTCCGCCCTCCGCGACAATCGATTCGTGGAACCCGATGGCTTGTTCGAGGTCAGGATGCATCAAATGGGAGTGCCATCTTACTTGATAGAATACCGTCCGTGAACAAAGTGCTGGCGAGCGCCGAAGAGGCGGTCGCGCGGATCCCCGACGGGGCCACCATCATGATGGTCGGCTTCGGGTTGTGCGGCATCCCGGAACAGCTGATTGCCGCCCTGCGCGCCCGCGGGACCACGGGGCTGACGGTCATCAGCAACAACG
>DATASG010000205.1:0-8517 GCA_036269295.1 Vicinamibacterales bacterium
GATGGCCACGCTGTCACGAACGATGTCGAGGCCGAGCACGCGGCCTTCGCCGGCGGTCGGGTGCAGGTATCCGAGCAGCGTCCGGATCGTCGTGCTCTTGCCGGCGCCGTTGGGCCCGAGAAAGCCGAAGATCTCGCCCTCGCGTACCGCAATGGCGAGCGAATCGAGCGCGCGGACCGGCCCGTAGTGCTTGGTGAGGCCGGCGGTCGTGATCGCGTGCACTAGCGTTTGGCGGCAGAGGCCTCGAGAAATCCTTCGAACAGGGCTCGGAACTCGCCGGTGCGGAAGAAGTTCTCCGGATGCCACTGCACCCCGAGGCAGAAGCGCGCGGCGGGATCCTCGATCACCTCGATCACGCCATCGGGCGCGGTCGCGGCGGTGACGAAGCCTGTGGCGACCGCCTTCACCGCCTGGTGATGCCGGCTGTTCACCTCGATCGCCTCGTCGACCAGCCGTTCGCGCATCAGCCTGGCAAGCAGCGAGTCCTTGTCGACCCAGACTTCGTGCGCCAGCTCGTAGGGCTCGTGTAGCGGCACCGCGAGGCTGTGCGGCAGCGCGCCGGCGATTTGAGCCGGGATGTCCTGCACCAGCGTCCCGCCGCAGGCGACGTTCAGGATCTGGACGCCGCGGCAGATCGCGAGGATCGGCAGGTCCCGCTCGCGCGCCGCGGTAATGAGCGCGATCTCGAATTCGTCCCGCCCCGGCTCCGCTTCTTCCACCGTGGCGTGCGCCGTTTCGCCGTACCGCGCCGGCGCCACGTCGGCGCCGCCGGTCAGCAGCAGACCGTCGATCCCGGCGAGCGCCTGCTCGACCGGCATCGAGAGGTCGAGGATGCGCGGCTCACCGCCCACATGGAGGATCGATTGCCGGTAATCTTCGAGCTTCCGGCATGCTGTGATGCCAATCACGGTCATGGTTACATTCGATTCGGGACGTCGATGCCCATTAGATCGAGAGCGCGTGTCAGCTGCGCGCGCACGTAGCCGACGCCGGCGGCCCGCCACTGCTTTCGATCCGCGCTCTCTTCGTTGAGGATCGGATACCGATGGTAGAACGCGTTGAAGGTCTGCGCCAGCCCGAATGCGTATTTCGCCAGGCTGGAGAACTCGAGCGATCGGACGACCTGGTCCGCCACCTCATCCAGGCGCGACGCCTCGAAGACGACCGCCCAGAGGTCGTGGGTCGGGTCGTCCGACTCGGCGACGATCTCGTCCGGCGCCGCCAGGTCGAGCGCCGCGAGCACCCCGGCTTCCGATAACCCCTCACGATCCTGCAGCTTATTCAGGATATTGCCGGCGCGAACGACGGCGTACTGCAGGTAGGGGCCGGTCTCGCCCTCGAAGCTGAGGGCCTCCTCGATGTCGAAGACGATCAGTTTGCCGCGGGAGAACTTCAACATGAAATAGCGGATCGCGGCTACCGCAATCTGGGCGCCGATGCGCTGGCACTCCCCGGGAGTCAGCTCCGGGTTGCGCTTGGCGACTTCGGCCGCCGCCTTGGTCGTCAGCAGATCGAGCAGGTCGTCGATCTTGACGCCGAGCCCCTTGCGTCCGGAGACCTCGACGAACGGCTTCCGCGCGTCTTCGGCGGCGGTTTCGTACCCGAGCTCGCGCGCCGTCGCGTGCGACAGCGCCACCATCTCGTAGGAGAAGTGGACCGAGTTTTCCGCCTCGGTCGGGTGGCCGAGCGTCCGCAGCGCCTGGCTGAGGAGCGCCTGCAGATACATCTGCCGCGAGTCGATCACGTTGTAGATGCGCGTGGCGTGCCCGAACGGCGGCGCACCCGCCTCGTTCTCGCCGGAGGTGGTCGCCCACAGCGCGCGCGAGTTCGCCTGGGTCGCGAACAGACGGTAACGGAAGTCGAGACCGAGGAGCCCGAACTTCCAGAACTGGTTCGCGAGATCCTTGCCGACGTAGGTGACGACGCCGTTCGAGCGCACGATGACTTTTTCGCGCCGTTCGGGATCCTCGGCTTCGTCCGCCGCGCCCTCGCCGTCGGGGCGTTCGCCGGCAGGCCTGGGGCTGCCCGCGTCCTCGATCCGCATCACCCAGCAGCCAGCGAGCTTGCCCTCCGTCTGCAGAAACACCGCGCCCTGCGCCTTCAGGGTCTCGAACGCGTGCGCCCAGAACTGCAGCCGCAGGATGTCGCCCTCGTAGGTGAGCAGGTCGTAACCGATGTTCAGCCGCGCCATCGTCTCGAGGTGCGCGCGCACGATTCGATCGACGATCAAGGCGCCGAGCGCGGCGGTGTCGTTGCCGCCGTGCTCGAGATCGTGGAGGACCGCGGCGCGGATGGCGAGCCGCGCCGCGTCGCCGTCGTACCACTCGGTAACCCTGGCGTAGAGATCCCAGCAGTAGTAGTCGAAGCGCGTGGCGTCGGCGATCGCCCGCACCTCCGCGATCGACTGGTGCTCGATTTCGCGGAAGCCGACGATCACGTCCGCAACCTGGACGCCGGTGTCGTCGATGTAGTTCTGCGTTTCGACCGGCGTGCCCTGGAATTGAAGCGCGCGGACCAGCGTGTCACCGAGCGCGGCGTTGCGCAGGTGGCCGATGTGCGCCGCCTTGTTCGGGTTGATCGCCGTGTGCTCGACGATCGCCTTCTCGCTGGCCGCGCGTTCCGGCGCGACCAGCTGACGGGCGCGGGCGAGGAAGAAGGACGGCCGCTCGAGGTACAGATTCAGGTAACCGTTAGGCGTGGCGGCGATGCGGGCGATGCCGGGAATCGTCCCGAGCGCCTGCGCCAGCTCCTGCGCGATCGCCTTCGGCGCCTTTCGCAGCGTGCGCGCCAGCTGGAACGCCACCGGGACGGCGAGATCGCCCAGCGCGCGCGTCGGCGGCGTCTCGATCGCGAACGGGGGCACTTCGGCGACGCCGAACTGGGTCCGGATCGCGTCGCTGATGGCGTGATGGACCTGTCGTTGAACGCTCAGAATCATGTACGGGTCGCGTGCGAGCCGGAGCGAAGGCGCGCTAAGCTCGTGATACGATTACAGTTTGTGACCTTGCAGCGCCTCGAGACCGGCGTCGTTGACGGCGTAGCCGCCATCTTATCCTGACATGGGAGAAGCCGGCATTGGTCGCGTCCTGGTTGCCAGCCTCCATCAGGGGATCGCGGACATTCTGCCGACGCGCCTGGCGTTCTATGAGAACTGGCTGAACGCCGAAGGGCTGCGCGAGGGTACCATCGGGCTTGCGCCGCTGTACGCCGTCCTGAGCTTCCTGCGTCAGGAAGGCGAGGCCTACTCGCTGATCACGGTGCGTGCGGGGGAGTACGCCGCGGACTGGACGGTCCAGTCGATGACGCCGATCCAGCGGACGCTGATCAAGGCGGCGCCGGTGTGGCTGCGGAGCCGGTTGATGCTGCGGCTGGCGCAGCGGCTGGTGCACAGCAGTTACCGAGGGAGCCGCGCGATCTCGCGGCTGAGCGGCGGCACGGCGCGGGTCGACCTGCGCGCCTCCGTCTTCTGCACCGTGCGTGAAAAAGTCCCGCACCCTCTCTGCGGGTTTTACGCCGCGGCGTTCACGAGGCTGCTGGCGCTGTTCGACATCGGCGCCAGCACCGAGGTCGTCGCCTGTCGGGGCACCGGCGAGGCGACGTGCGTGCTGAACGTGTCGCTCGCTCACGCGCAATCTTCCCAAGCCGCGCCTGCCGGGACGTCATGAGGCGCGCGGTCGCAGCGGTGGTGATGGTGTTGACGCTTTCGGTCCCCGCCGCCACCGCGATATCTGGTGGTATCTCCGAACTGGTACACAAGCGAGGTCAGACCTTCAGGTCAGACCTTAAGGTCAGACCTGAAGGTCTGACCTCGCAGGACGCGCCCGCGCGGATCCTGGTGATGCCGTTCGAGAATGTCAGCCGCGAAGGGCGCTTCTTCTGGCTGACCGAGGCCGCCGCGGTCCTGCTGACCGACGACCTCAACGCGCTTGGCGCCGGCGCCATCACTCGCACCGAACGACAGCAGGCTTTCGAACGCCTGCAGGTTCCGCCGGCGTCGGTGCTCACCGACGCGACGATGATCCGGATCGGACAGCTCGTCGGCGCGTCCCAGGTGGTCGTCGGATCCCTGCAGATGGAGAACGACGCGATCGTGCTGCGCGCGCGCAGCATCGACCTCGACACCGGGCGCGTGCGCGCCGACGTGAACGAGCGCGGTCCGCTGCCCGAGCTCTTCCCGATGTTCGAGCGGATCGCGCGCCGCATGGCGCCGCCCTCGGCCACATCCTCGGCCGACATCGAAAAGCAGCAACCGCCGGTCACCGTGTTCGAAGCCTTCATCAAAGGGCTGCTCGCCGAGACCCCGGCGACCGCGATCAGCTATCTCCGCGCCGCGCTCGCTGGACAGCCGTCCTTCGATCGCGCGCGGCTCGCGCTGTGGGACGTCTACGCCGAACAGGGCGATCACGCGCAGGCGCTGGCCTCGGTGGTGTCGGTGGCGGACGATTCTCCCTGGGTCCGCCGGGCGCGGTTTCTGGCCGGCCTCTCGCAGCTGAACCTCAAGAAATTCGATGATGCGTTTGCGACTTTCAAGGCGCTGGCCGACGCCGACGCGTCTCCCGCGCTGTTGAACAACCTCGGCGTCATCCAGCTGCGCCGCGGCGGCGCGTCCCAGGCCGCGCAGCAGGGCGGGCAGCCCCAGTATTTTTTCAACAAGGCCGCCGATGCCGATCCGGACGAAGAGGACTTCCTCTTCAACCTGGGATACGCCTACTGGCTCGATCACGATGCCCCGGCCGCGATCTTCTGGCTGCGCGACGCGGTCCGGCACAATCCCGCGGACGCCGACGCGCACTTCGTGCTTGCCGCCGCGCTGAGCGTCGGCAGCGGCACCGCCGCCGAAGCCGCGCGCGAGCGCGAGCTGGCGCGTCGTCTGTCGGAGGCCTATGCGCCGAGCAAGCGGCCGGGCGGCGACGCCGTTCCGAAAGGGCTTGAACGAATCAAGCACGAGGTGGAGCTCCCCCACGCGCGCCAGGTGGGCGCGCGCCTCGCCGGCAGCGAGCAACGCAGCACCGACGAGCTCGCGCGCTTCTACCTCGAACGAGGCCAGCGGCTCTACCAGGACGAGAACGATCGCGACGCGATGGTCGAGCTGAACCGAGCGATCTATCTGTCGCCGTACCTCGCGGACGCGCATCTCCTGCTCGGGCGATCCCTGCTCCGGACGGGGCGCGTGCACGAAGCGATCGACGCCTTCAAGATCGCCCTCTGGAGCGCCGAAACCGCATCGGCGCACGCAGCGCTCGGCGAGGCGTACCGGCAGGCGAAGGATCCCGAGGCCGCTCACGCGGAAGCGGAGCGCGCCCTCGCGCTCGATCCCGCATCGGTTGATGCCAGGCAGCTCCTGGCACGGCTCGAAGGACGCTAACGTGCTAAAATCACGCTGGTTGTGGCGCCACAGATCCAGGATGAGGGCTTTCACGAAATCCAGCTGAACGGCAAACAGCTGGTGTTCCTGTTCATGGCCGCGACGGTCGTGTCCGTGGTGATTTTTCTCTGCGGCGTGCTCGTCGGCCGCGGTGTCCGCTCGCAGCTGGCCGGCTCCGACTCGACGGTGGCAACCAACGAGGAAACGACGCCGACCCCGACGCAGCCGGCCACGCCCGCGCCGGCGCCCGCTCCCGGCTCGGACCCGACGACGGTCGCGGCGCCTCCACCGCCAGCGGAGGATGTGACCTACCCCAATCGACTGACGAAACAGAATCCGCCGGAGGAGAAGTTGAAACCGGCTCCGGACCGCGCGGCGCCTGCGGAGCGCGGCGCACTTGCGGAGCGCAGCGCACCTGCGGAGCGCGCGGCGACGCCAGTCGCTGCGGCGCCTCCCGCTTCGGCGCCGCCCGCGCCGCCGTCACCGACTCCAGCCAAGGAGCCCGCTCGCGCGGCGGCTCCCCCGGTCACCCAAGCGGCGACGTCTCCGGAGCCATCGGGACAAGGCTTCGCCGTGCAGATTGCGGCGTTGAACGTACGCAGCGAAGCGGACGCCATCGCCAAGCGCCTCAGCACGAAGGGCTACGCGGCCTACGTCATGACGCCCGCCAACGGCACACCGTCGGTCTTCCGCGTGCGCGTGGGGAAGTTCACCACCCGGCGTGAAGCCGAGACGGTCGCCGCCAGGCTGCAAAAAGAAGAGCAGTTCAAGCCCTGGGTTACGCGCTAGCCACCGCGTCGGGCATCCTCCTCGCCCTCAGCTTTCCGAAATTCGGTCATCCCGCGCTCGGCTGGATCGCCCTGGCGCCGCTGCTGCTCGCGCTCGACGGAACGACGCTGCGGCGCGCCTTCGGGCTTGGTGTGGTGACGGGCGCGATCTATTTCACCGGCACGCTGTACTGGATCACTGGCGTGATGGCGACCTACGGCGATATGGCGAGGTGGGTGGCCGTGCTGATCAACGCCGGGCTGGTCATCTACCAGACACTCTACGTCGCCATCTTCGCGCTCATCCTCCGGCGCATCGTCGTCGCGCACGGGCCGACGTCGTTGATGGCCGCGCCGGCCGTCTGGGTGGCCACGGAGCTCGGACGCACCTACATCCTCACCGGCTTTCCCTGGGTTCTGCTCGGATACAGCCAGACAACCGTCCTGCCAATCGCGCAGCTGGCGAGCCTCTTCGGTGTCTACGGCGTCTCGATGCTGGTGGCGTCGGTGAGCACCGTGTTGGCGATGGCGGGTTGCAAGCTCGCCCGAGCAACTCTGCCACTGGTGGTCGTCTTCGGTGCCGTGCTGGGCGTCGCGGTGTGGGGCAGCCGCCGCGCGGCGATGGCCGATTGGACGCATACCGGAGAGGCGATTCGTGTCGGTCTGATTCAGGGCAACGTCGATCAGGACGAGAAGACGCAGGCCGGGCGCGCCGCCGCCATCTTTCAGGACTACCTGCGCATGACGCGCCAGGCGATCGGCGAAGGCGCCGAGTTCGTCGTCTGGCCCGAATCGTCCACGCCGTTCCAGTTCGAGGACGATCTGCTTGCCGCGGCGCAGGTCCGCACGCTGGCGCGGCAGGCCAGGGTGCCGATCCTCCTGGGCAGCGATCAGTTCGTGCGCGGGGCGAATGGGGCGCCGACCACGTTCTACAACGCGGCGTTCCTGGTTCGGCCAGACGGGACGACCGGCGGCGTCTACCGCAAGATGCACCTCGTTCCGTTCGGCGAGTACGTCCCGGTCAAGAAGCTGCTGTTTTTCGCGGCGCCGCTGGTGCAGGCGGTCTCCGATTTTTCGGCGGGCGACGAGGCCGTGCTGCTGCCGGTCGGCGATCACCTGGTCAGCACCGCGATCTGCTACGAGGTTGTCTACCCCGATCTCGTCCGCCGGTTCGTCGCCGGCGGCAGCGAGATGTTGACGACGATCACCAACGACGCCTGGTTCGGTCCGACGTCGGCGCCGTATCAGCACTTCGAGCAGGCGTCGATGCGGGCGATCGAGGAAGGACGCTACCTGGTGCGCTCCGCCAACACCGGCATCAGCGGCATCGTCGATCCCTACGGGCGGGTGATCGCGCGCACCGGTCTCTATCAGCCGGCGGTCGTGGTCGGCGAGGCGCGGTTCCTGAAGACGTCGACGTTCTACGGGCGCCACGGCGACATCCTCGCCTACGCCTCGGTGATGGCGACGGCGGCGTTGTTGGCCGTCGCCGGCCGTGTAAAATAGGGCATGGCCACAGTCGACGAGTTGAAGCGCCGCTACGAGGATCTCAGCAGGCGTGCTGCCGATCTGCGGAGCTATCTTTGAGCAGACACGGCCTGACGAAGAACTGACCCGCCTCGACGTCCGCGCCACGGCCCCCGATTTCTGGAAGGACCCAGCGGAAGCGCAGAAGGTGCAGCAGCGCCGCCGGCGGCTCGAGCAAGATCGCGATCTGATCCTCTCGCTCAAGAAAAAAAACGACGACCTGGCGGTGCTGATCGAATGGGCGGAGGCGGGGGAGCCGGTCGACGCCGAGTTCGCCGCCGGCCTGGACGCGCTCGACCTGGAAGTGCAGGCGGGCGAGATCAAGAAGATGCTCGGGGGCGAGCACGATCGCAAGAACGCGATCATCACCATTCACCCCGGCGCCGGCGGCACCGAGTCGCAGGACTGGGCCGAGATGCTGCTGCGCATGTACATGCGCTGGGCCGACCGGCGTGGCTTCAAACGCGAGATCATGGATTACCAGCCGGGCGAAGAGGCCGGGTTGAAGAGCGCGACGGTGATGGTGACCGGCGAGTACGCCTATGGCCTGCTCGCGGCCGAGGCCGGCGTGCACCGTCTGGTGCGGATCTCGCCGTTCGATCAGGCGGCGCGCCACCACACCTCGTTCGCCTCGCTCTACGTCTGGCCCGAGCTGCCGGAGGACGTCGACATCGTGATCGAGGACAAGGATCTGCGGATCGACACGTATCGATCGAGCGGCGCCGGGGGCCAGCACGTGAACGTGACCGACTCCGCGGTGCGCCTGACCCACCTGCCGACCGGGCTGGTGGTGTCGTGCCAGAATGAGCGCTCGCAGCACCGCAACCGGGACTCGGCGATGAAGGTGCTGAAGGCGCG
>DATASG010000206.1:0-2007 GCA_036269295.1 Vicinamibacterales bacterium
ATTGATTTCGTCGGCGAGGATGACGTTCGCGAAGATCGGTCCGGGGATGAAGCGGATGTCCCGCCGGCCGGTGGCGCGATCTTCCTCGATGACCTCCGTGCCGATGATGTCGGACGGCATCAGATCGGGCGTGAACTGGACGCGGTTGAACTTGAGATGGACCGCCTGGGCCAGCGTCTTGATCAGCAGCGTCTTGGCCAGCCCCGGCACACCGCGCAGCAGCACGTGGCCGCCGGCAAAGAACGCGGTCAGGATTTCCTGGACCACCGCCTGCTGGCCGATGATCGCGCGGCCGAGCTCGTCGCGCAGCCGGCCGGCGAGGCCCTGCGCCTCGTCCAACTGCATCAGCGCTTCACCGGCAGGTAGCGCTTCTCGATCCCGGCGATGACGACGTAGTTGGGATCGACCATCTCGACGAGGTGGATCTTCGCGACCTTCGAGAGCAGCTCGTAGGCGTCCATCTCGGACAGGCCGTAGTCCGCGTGGATCCAGCCGACCAGCTCGGTGAAGGCGATCCGCAGCGCGTCGTCCAGCGGCCGGTAGGCGCCGACCGCCATCAACGATGTCTCGTTCTCGAAGCGCGGCCACGCGATCTTCCTCCGCTTGATGAGATCCACCTGCAGACGAACGCGCAGCGGCACCTCGATCGCGGTGCCGGCGACTTCGCCGTCGCCTTGCGCCGCATGCCCGTCGCCCAGATACAGCAGCGCCCCCGGTGCGTTGACCGGCAAATAGAGGGTGTATCCGGGACGCGCTTCGGGGGCGTCCATGTTGCCGCCATATTCGGCCGGGACGACGGAGCTCCGTGCCTCGCCGCCGGCCGGAGCGACCCCGATGCAGCCGAGAAACGGCTGCATCGGGATCTTCACGGTGAAGCCGGAATCGAGCGCGTGGAACGTCGCCTGGTTTGCGCTGTTGTCGATGTCGTAGAACCAGATTTTCTCCGGCAGGTTCGGGTTGAGCATCGGCGTGTAACCGGTCGTGTTCAACGCCCCGAAGCCGGGCGCCAGCGCGCCGACGCCCCTGGTCGAATCGACCGTCAGCTCGAGAAACCTCACCACCAGCGTGTCGCCGGGCTCGGCGCCGGCGACCGCGAACGGACCGGTGAGCGGGTTGTCACCCTTGACCATCGCCATCGTGTCGCCCGGTTTCGTGATCACGTTGCCGAACGCATCGACGGTGTTGGTCTCGAGAATGTCGCCCGGCTGCAGCGTCGCGACCGGCGGCGCTGTGGCGTAGACGAACTTCAGATCCTTGTCAGCCGGCCGGTATCGGACGGTGTGAGGTTGCGCCGCGGCGGGCGCAGCCCAGACCGCGAGCATGACTAGAGCACGAGTCGCGTCGAGTGCCATCATCGACGCAAATTGTATCGTGGTTCGTCTGCGCTTTCAGGACTCCCTGGCTGCGGCGGCGGTTCCCGCTGCGGCGGCGATGCGAAATGTGCGGAGCCTACAGCTGTTGCTGCGCGAGCTTCGCCCAGGCGTCGCGGAGCGAGACCGTCCGGTTGAAGACCAGCGCCCCGGGCCTCGAGTCGCTGTCGACGCAGAAGTATCCAAGTCGCTCGAACTGCACGCGGGTTCCCACGCTCGCGCCGGCGAGCGACGGCTCCGCTTTCGCTCCGCTCAGCACCTCGAGTGAGCTCGGGTTCAGGTAGTCGAGGAACGTCTTTCCTTCGGGCGCGCCTTCAGGATCTTCAACCGAGAACAGCCGGTCATACAGGCGCACTTCGACCGGGACCGCGTCCGCCGCCGACACCCAGTGCAGCGTCGCCTTCACCCGGCGGCGGTCCGGGGCGTCGCCACCGCGCGTCGCCGGGTCATAGCGGCAACGCAGTTCCGTGATCTCACCGCTGAGGTCTTTCACCACCTCGGCGCAGGTGATGAAGTACGCGCACCGCAGCCGCACTTCCTTGCCCGGCGACAGGCGGAAGAACTTCTTCGGCGGGTTCTCCATGAAATCATCGCGCTCGATGTACAGCTCGCGCGAGAACGGCACTTTGCGCGTGCC
>DATASG010000207.1:0-2800 GCA_036269295.1 Vicinamibacterales bacterium
GTTCTTTGCGAACTTTGCGCGCTCTGCGTTCATCGCCGTCATGGGCCTGGTCTTTCTTCCGCGAGGACAGGCCACTAGTTGGCGAGGCCGACGAAATACTTGTCGCCGGTCGGCGACGGCACCCGCCCTCCGGCTCGAGCCTCACCGCCATCGCTACGGGACGCGGTAGATCGGGAGGCGTGTCGAAGCGCGCGTTGACCCGGCCGTTGGGATCGAGCGTCAACGTGCCCGCGCTGATCGGCGCCGGCTGCGCGGTGAGCACCAGCAGCTGATAGGCGCGCCCGCCGGCGGCGGCGGCAGGTTCGAGGCAGTGGGCCGCGCGAGCGCCTCCAGAAGGGGCGCGGTGGCACTCGACCGGCAGCGGCTCAGGCACCGATTCGACGGCGCGCTGTCGCACGTCGTTGGCGCGCAGCCGATCGATGGCCCGGTTGCGCGCGACCCGCACCAGCTACGCCGCCGGCGGGCCGATCGACACGTTGTAGGTCTCGGCACGCGTCCACACCAGGACGAACACCTCCTGCAGGATCTCCTCCGCCTCGCTGCGATCGCGGATGATGCGGAGGATCAGGCCGAACAGCAGCCGGCAATGGCGGTCGTACAGCTCGCCGACCGCGGCCTGATCGCGGGCGACGATGCGCTCGATCAGCAGGATGTCGTCGCGAGTGTCTTCCTGGTTCTGCACGTCAGTAGGCGGCGAGCCTGCGCAGCGCGTCCGCAATCTTGTCGGTGTTCGGGAGGTTGTAGGCCTCGAGCAGGTGTGAAAACGGCGGGTGCGTGTCCGGGTAGGTGACGCGAAGCACCGGCGCGTCCAGCCTGTCGAACTTCTCTTCCGTGATCACCGCCGACAGCTCGGCGCCGAGCCCCAGCGTCTTCACGTCCTCGTGCACCACCAGCACCCGGCTGGTCTTGTCGAGCGACCTGAAGATCGCCTCCTTGTCGAACGGCATCAGGGTGCGCAGATCGATGACCTCGACCTCGACCCCTTCCTTGGCCAGACGATCGGCGGCTTCGAGCGACGGCGTCACCATCGCCCCGTAGGTGAGCAGCGTCGCATCATCGCCCTCGCGACGGATCGCCGCCACGCCGATCGGGACGATCTCGTCGCCCTCCGGCACGGGTCCCTTGGCACGGCGGTAGAGAAACTTGTGTTCGAAGTAGATGACTGGGTTGTCGTCGCGGATCGCGGCCTTCAGCAGCCCCTTCGCGTCGTAGGCCGTCGACGGCGCCACCACTTTCAACCCCGGCCGGTGAATGAACCACGCCTCCGGATTCTGCGAGTGGTACAGCCCGCCGCCGACGTTGCCGCCGCTCGGCGCCCGCACCACGATCGGCACCGAGGCGCGGCCGCCGTAGCGATAGCGCAGCGTCGCCGCCTGGTTGACGATCTGATCGAAGCCGCACGAGATGAAATCGGCGAACTGCATCTCGGCCACCGGCCGGTAGCCGCGCAGCGCCGCGCCGATGCTGACGCCGACGATCGCCGACTCCGAGATCGGGGTGTCGACGACGCGCATCTCGCCGAATTCCTCGAACAGCCCCTGGGTCACGCCGAAGGCGCCGCCGTACGGGCCGACGTCTTCGCCCAGCACGAACACCTTCGAATCGCGGCGCATCTCTTCGCTGAGCGCCTCGCGGATGGCTTCGAGGTACGAGAGTTCTTTGCTCATCTCGTCCCTGAGCCGACCCCAAGGACACGAAGAAGAAACCCGACGGGTTTCTTCCTGTGTGTCCTGTGTCTCTTTTGTGTCCTTGGTGTCATCTGTGTTGGGTCACGCTACGCATAGAGGTCCGTCACCGCTTCTTCGGGTGCCGGATCGGGCGCGTTGATCGCAAACTCCACCGCCTCGTCGATCACCGCCGCCACCCGCGCCTCGACCTCCTTCTGCTTCTGATCGTCGAGCACGTGGCGCGATTGCAGATAGGTGGTGAAGGTCGGAATCGGATCGCGGCTCTTCCACATCGCCAGCTCTTCGTCGGTCCGATAGAAGGCTTTGTCGTGCTCCGAGTGGCCGTGCCAGCGGTAGGTCTTGCACTCGATCAGGGTCGGTCCGTCGCCCGCCCGCGCCCGCGCGATCGCGCCGAGCGAGGCCTGGTAGACCGCGAGCACGTCGTTGCCGTTGATCGCGACGCCGTCGAA
The DNA here is from genome assembly GCA_036269295.1 of Vicinamibacterales bacterium. Lineage (GTDB taxonomy): Bacteria > Acidobacteriota > Vicinamibacteria > Vicinamibacterales > CAVVIG01 > CAVQFC01. The sequence goes on from DATASG010000207.1 coordinate 2,138, forward strand.
CCCATAGCCCTCCGCGCGGATCGCCACATCGTCGATCGCCATGCTTTTTTCCAGCGGCACCGAGTAGGCGTACTGGTTGTTCTCGCAGACAAACACGATCGGCAGCTGCTGAACCCCGGCGAAATTCAGCGCTTCGTGGAAGTCGCCGGTGTTGCTGGCGCCCTCACCGAAGTAGGCAACCACGACGTTGTCGACCTTCTCCATCTTGAAGGTGTAGCCGATCCCGGCCGCGATCGGCAGGTTCGCGCCGAGCATGCTGGTGTTGCCGAAGATGCCGAGCTCGGTCACGCCACTATGCAGCGCCGAATCGCGCCCTTTCGAGAGCCCGGTGGTCTTGGCGAACATCTGCGACATCATCACCTTCGGCTCGACCCCCTTCATCAGGAAGGATCCGAGGTCGCGGTGCAGCGGGCAGATGAAATCCTCTTTCCGCAGCCCGAAACAGGTCCCGACGATGATCGCTTCCTGGCCGATGCCGGTGTAGACGCCGCTGCGCACCTTGCCCTGCTTGACGAGCGTGCTGAGGCGCAGGTCGAATGCGCGCATCAGCTTGAGCCAGTAAAACATCTCGAGCAACTGCTCGGGGGCGAGCTTGAACTTGGTCCGCTTGATCGGAGGCATCAATCAATCTGGGCGATTGGATAGTCGGCTAATCGGTAATAG
>DATASG010000208.1:0-11683 GCA_036269295.1 Vicinamibacterales bacterium
TGCGCGCGCCGGAGGAGAGGTCCGGCGCCACGAAGCACGACGTGATGCGGCGCGACCGTCCCGCCATCGCCTCGATCATCGTCGTCGCCGCGGCGGCAAGGGCGTACGGTGCGGTCGGCCACAAGGCGCTGACGCGCTCGCCGAGACGCCTGCGCGACGGCTCGTCGACGAGCCGCGTCAGCGCCAATCCGGCGACGGTCGCGTCGGCCCACGGAATCACCGTCTGTGCCGGCGGCACGCCGAGCACCGACAACGCGATGTCGCGCGGGGATCCGTTGACCGCCAGCGCCACGAGCGCCCGGGCGGCCCCGGCCAGCGACTCCGGCGCGGTGCCAAACAGCCGCGTGCGTGCGAACTTGAGCTCGCGGACGCCACGGTCGATGAGCTCGCGCTGCGCCGGACCGGCGCACAGGACGATCGCGCCCGCGACGGTCTCGGACAGCCGTTTCAGCAGCATGAGCCCGTCCTCGCCTTGCCACTCGCCGCCGGTGACGCGATCGGCGAGGATCACGATCGCCGCGCCAGCGGCCATCGAGACATCGGTCGCGCCGGCCAGCTGGGTCGCGAAGCCTTCCAGCGGCGCCGCCTGCGCGAGATCGAGCGCCTTGCCCGCGGCGACGCCGCGCCTGTCGTCGATCAACGTGATCATGCGGACGAGGTTCGACCGCGCCAGCGCGTGCGCCGTGGCGCCGCCCAGCTCACCCGCTCCGATAATGGCCACGTGCTGCATCCGCTGCGATATTGTAGTAGCTATGCAATCACTCCGCGGGAAAGTGGCGCTCGTGACCGGCGGCTCGCGCGGCATCGGCCTGGCGATCGCGCGCGCGCTGGTGGCTGACGGCGTCCAGGTCGCGATCACCGGCCGCGATGCGGCGCACCTGTCGGCGGCGCGGCCGTCGATCGAGGCCGCCGGTCCGGGCGCGGTCGAGACGCTGCAGGCCGACGTCCGCCGCTACGACGAGGTCAAGGCCGCAATCGAGGCGACGGTCGCGCGCTTCGGCGGGCTTGACGTCCTGATCAACAACGCCGGCGTCGGCATTTTCACCGAGGTCGGTTCGATGACGCCCGATCAGTGGTCCGAGGTCATCGACACCAACGTCACCGGCGTGTTCAACGCCTGTCAGGCGGCGCTGCCGCACCTGCGCCGCAGCGGCGGCGGCTACATCGTCAACATCAGCAGCCTGGCCGGCAAGAATCCGTTCAAGGGCGCGGGTGCCTACTGCGCCTCAAAGGCGGCGCTGAACGCCTTCAGCGAGGTGCTGATGCAGGAGGTGCGGTACGACAACATCCGCGTCAGTTATGTGATGCCCGGCTCTGTCGCCACCGGCTTCTCGGGCGGCGACGAGACCAAGGGCGCCGATTGGAAGAGCTCGCCCGACGATGTCGCGAACGCCGTCGTCGATCTCCTCCGGAGCCACCCGCGAAGCATCCAGAGCCGGGTTGAAATCCGGCCATCCCAACCGAAGAAGTAGCGCCAGGGCGTCAGCCGAGCGAACCTATGTCCGTATTCGACAAGCACCGCGACGCGCTCGAGCACCACGAGACGATGATGGGGACGGCGCGCGGCCGCCTCGCCGTGGCGATGGATCTGCTCACCGACTCGCTGGCGCTGGTCGGCCAGCACGGCGTCTACTGCCGCAGCGATCGTTTTCCGGGAAAGCCGAAGATGGACGTGGCGCTGGTGCTCGAACAGCTCGACGACGCGAAGCAGCTGCTGCAGAGCGCGATGGAGTCGTTGAAAGAGCGCCGCTGAATTCTCAACTCTCGACTCTCAGATCGGTCCGCTTGTCTGTGAGCGTTGCGACTGGAGCGTTGAGAGTTGCATCAGGTGCGTCTTTCCACCGTGACTGAATCCACAGCCAGAGGCCGCCCGGTACACAGAACATCATCCCGAGCGAGAAGGCCAGCATGCGCGGCGACCAGCCGGCGCGATCGAGCTGGCGCCCGGTCCAGTAGCTCGACACCGACGACATCATCGTCACCAGCGCCAGCTCGGTGGCGAAGACCCGGCCGCGAAACCGATCCGGCACCTCCATCTGCAGCAACACCGTGCTGAACACCCACAGAATCGATCCGCCGAAGTGCGCGCAGAGCACGCACAATGCGGCCACCCACAGCGACGGCGCCCACGCCAGCGCCATGTAGAACACGCCAACCAGGAAATACGCCGGGCCGATGCTGCGCCGCAACCGCTTCGGCTGCTGCCCGATGATCCAGCGCAGTGCGATCGGCCCCAGGCCGGCGCCGACACCGCGCGCGGCGTACAACACGCCGATGCCGGCCGCCGATCCACCAGCGAGTGGAAACACCCGCTGGCCGAAAATCGTGAGCAGCAGCAACACGCCACCAGCCAGGCCCCAGCCGGCCTTGACCAACATCAGCGCCGCAACGTGCGATCGCTGCCGCACGTAGCGCACGCCGTCGATGAGATCGCCGATGCCGGTCAGCGCCGAGAACCCTTCCGCCTTCGGCGCGACCGGCGGGGTCGCGTCGTACCGCGTCCGCGCGATGAAGGCGGCGGAGGCGAAGAACGAGAGCGCATTTACGATGAACGCGACGTTGCGGCCGGCGAGGGCCGTCACCAGGCCGCCGACCGAGGCGCCCAGCGCCAGCATCGCCGACCAGGTCGCGCTCGACAGCGCGTTGGCCGCGAGCAGATCCTGAGGCGCGGTGACGTTGGGAATGGTCGCCGTGCGCGCCGGCTCGAAGAACGCTTGCGCCCCCACGGCCACCCCCATCACCACGTAGGCAATCCAGACCTGATCCGGGCGCTGGATGAACAACAGCGTCAGGATCAACGCCCCGCGAACCAGGTCGGTGGCGATCATCAGACGGCGGCGGTTGACGCGGTCGACGACCACGCCCGCCAGCGGCCCGAAAATCGCGACCGGCAGGAACTGCACGATCATCATCCAGGCGACAGCGGTCGCCGATCCGGTCAGGTCGAGCAGCAAGGCGTAGACGGCGACGGCATTGAACCAGTCGCCGAGCTGCGAAATGGTCTGGCCGATGTACAGCAGCCGGAAGTCGCGGTTGTTCCTGAGGATTGAGACGTAAGAGCTCAACGCGTCAGTATAATCGTCGCCTTCCATGTTCGAGACCCTTGGCCACTACAAGATCCTCGATCGCATCGGCGCCGGCGGCCTGGGCGAGGTCTACCGCGCCCGCGACACCAGTCTCGGCCGGACGGTCGCGATCAAGGTGTTGACCGCCGACGTCGCTGCCGATCCGGTTCGACGCCAGCGGTTCCTGCGGGACGCGCGAGCGGCCACGGTGCTCTCGCACCCGAACATCGCGGCGCTGTATGAAGTGGGCGAAGACCAGGATCAGCTGTTTCTGGTCCTTGAGTACGCGCCAGGCGAGACGCTGGCGAAGACGATCGCCGGCCGGCCGCTGAACCCGCGCCGGGCGATCGATCTCGCCGTCCAAATCGCGGATGCGCTGGCCGACGCGCACGCCGCAGGCATCGTCCACCGCGACCTCGAGCCCGACAACATCATCGTGACCCCCAAGGGGAACGCCAAGATCCTCGACTTCGGGCTGGCGGCGTGGACTTCGGGCGGTGCCGCGCGCGCTCACGCCGCGAGTGTGTCCCCGGATGCCGGCCCCCCGGGAGCGCCTGGGAAGTCCCGGACGCTCGCCTATCTGTCGCCGGAGCAGGCGCTCGGCGGCCAGGTCGACTATCGCACCGACATTTTCTCGCTCGGCATCATCCTGTTCGAGATGCTGACCGGCAGACTGCCGTTCACCGCCACCGTCTCGACGCCGCTCGCACTGCAGATCATCCAGGCGCCGGCCCCTGCGCCGTCGGCGGTGAACAAGGCGCTGCCGCCCGAGCTCGACTCGATCGCCGCCAGGGCGATGGCCAAAAGCCTGGATCAGCGCTACCAGTCGGCGGTCACGCTGTCGGCGGAACTGCGCGCGGTCGGCGCGGTCCTCGACGTCCGCAGCGACATGCAGGAGCCCGCGGCGGTGTTCGTGCCCATCCAGCGGGCGCGTTCGGGAGGTGCGCGGATCGCGCTGCTGCTTCTCCTCGCCGCCGTCGCTGCCGGCGCCTGGTACGAGCGGGCGACGCTCCGGCAGTTCTGGCGCGCGCACCTGGGCCCGCCGCCAGCTCCCGTCATCGCGGTCCTGCCGTTCGAAACAGATCCGGGTCAGCTTTTCTTCGCCGACGGTTTCGCGGACGACCTGATCGCCCGCCTGGGACAGACCCCCGGCCTGAAGGTCATCGGCCGATCGGCGATCCGCCAGCTCCGCGGCCGCGCCCTGAAAGATGTCGCGCGCGACCTCGGTGCGGCCGTCGTGCTCACCGGCTCGGTGCGGCCCGCCGGCGACTCGGTCCAAGTCTCTCTGGAGCTGATCGACCCCGTCGACGGCAGAAGCGTCTGGTCGGAACAGTATTCGCGCGACCTCAAGGACATCTTCGCTGTGCAGGCGCAGGTGGCCGAACGGGTTGCCGCCGCGCTCGGCGTCAAGCTGCAGCCGACCGGGGCGAGCGCGCGCGCCACCTCGCGGCTCGTCGACCCGCGCGCCTACGAGCTGTATCTGCGCGGTCGCCAGGCGGTAGCCGATCGCCGCCCCGCGGAGGCGATCGCGCTGTACCAGCGGGCGACCGCGGCCGACGCCGGCCTCGGAGAGGCGTTTGCCGGCATCGCCGAGGCGCTGCAGCCGCGGCCGCCGTTCTCGACCGCGGCCGCAGAGACCTCGCGTCGGCAGCGAGTCGAGACCGCGGCCAGACGTGCCTATGAGCTCGATCCGGATCTCCCGGCTGCCAACCTCGCAATGGGCGCCATCAGCGACACGCTCGCCGACACACTGAAGTACATCCGCCACGCGATCGATCTCGACCCGTCGGCCGCGGATCCGTATCGGCTTGTCGGCGACCAGCTGCAGGATTTCGACGCCGCGCTGGCGGTCGCGTTTTTCCAGAAGTCACTGACCCTCGATCCGAAGCTCGACGCGAGCCGGGCGGCGATGGCGAGCGCGCTCGGATTGCTCGGCCGCGACGAGGATGCACAGAACGCGCTGAAGGCCGTCTCGCGGCCGGATGCCGATCCCGAGATGAACGCTCGAAGGCAGGCGCTCACGGACTTCCACGTTGGGCGCGACGCCAGGGCCGCGAAGGAGATGGCCGCGCGCGCGCCAGATACCTGCGAGGCCAAAGCGGCGCTCGCCGCGCTGGCGCTCGAACGTCACGACACCGCCACCGCCCACCGGCTCGCCGATGGTTTTCTTGCCCAGGCCCAGCTGGAAACGGCGTCGCCACCGGTGATTCGGTGCGGGCTGCACGCCGCCGCGGCACTGCAGAGCAGCGGGCTGGCGGCGGCGCTGCTCGATCGCATCGGCAGCGGCGAGCCGGCGCTGCGAGCCTTTGCGGCGGTGGTCAACGGCCGCTCTGGGTCGATGTGGATCGATCCACGCGCCTACCCCTGGTCGTTGATTGCGCGGCAGCCGCTCGTTGCAGAGGCGCGACAGCGCCTCGACGCGGCCTATACGCGCGAGCGCGAGATCGCGCGCGCCGTCTTGAAAGGCCTGCCGTAGGGGTCCGCGCTATAACAGCGCCTGCAAACGGCCCCGATCGATGTTGCTGCCGGAAACGATCGCGCCCACCCGGCGATCCCGAACCTCGACTCGCTTCCCGACCACCGCCGCGGTCGCGGCCGCGCCGGCGCCTTCCGCGATCACGTGTTCCGTCTCCACCAGCCCCACGATCGCCGACACCAGATCGTCTTCGCTGACGGTGACAATGCGATCCACGAGCTGCTGGATGACGGCGAACGTGATCGTGTCGGGGTCGGCGTTGCCGCCCAGGCCGTCCGCCAGCGTCTCGCCCGGCACGATCTCGACCAGTCTGCCGGCGCGCACGCTTTGCTGAAAGGCGTTCGACGCCGCAATCTCGACGCCGATGACCTCGCACCGCGGATCGATCGCCTTCGCGACCGTGGCGACCCCGCTGATCAGCCCGCCGCCGCCAATCGGCACCAGCAGCACGTCGAGATCCGGCTCGTCCTCGAACATCTCGAGCGCGACCGTCGCCGCCCCGGCGATGACGTCGGCATCGCTGTAGGGTGAGATGAACTCGGCGCCGGTCTCCTTCGCGAACGCCCTGGCCATCCGCTCCGCCTCGTCGTAGTCGCGGCCGTCCGGCCGGAGGTCGGCGCCGTCGCGGCGGATGGCCGCCAGCTTGGTGTGCGGAGCGTTCGCTGGCGTGAAGACGACCAGCGGCAGGTTGAAGATTCTTGCCGCGGCGGCGAGCCCGCGTCCGTGGTTGCCGGCCGACGCGGTGACGAGCTGTGCCGGCGCGCCCGGCCGTTCGAGACGCGCAATCACGGCGTTGAAGGCACCGCGGGCCTTGAAGGAGTTCGAAAGTTGCTGCGACTCGAGCTTCAGCGAGACTCGAGCACCAGCGACGTCAGAGAGCCAGGCGGAGCGGATGAGCGGCGTTCGACGCACGTAGGGCGCGATTCGCTGCCGCGCCCGCATCACGTCGATCATCATCATCGGTTGGCGCCGGCCTTCGGGCAGGTTAGGCCTGCCGCGTCAAGATCTCGGTCAGCTGCTGCACGAAGGCCGACCGGGCCAGGACCTCGCCGACGCCGGCCTGCCGCGCCGCGTTGATGACGTCGGTCTGCACGTGCGAGGCGTAGCCGACCGTCGCGATCGACGCGAGCGCGGGGTCCTGCTTCATCGCCGCGACGATCGCGAGCGGGGCGATCCGCTCGTTGTTGAGGTCGAGAATGACCAGCGTCGTTGCATGCTTGCGCATGGTTTCGATCGCGCCGTCGACCGAGCGGGAGAACCGGAGATCCACACCGAGCCCGTTGGCGGCGGTCTTGATCTTCGAGCTGAACATGAGATCGTCGAGAACGGCTAAGATCATCGTCGACCATGATAGTTGAGACGCAGGCCGTCGGTCCCTTCTTCAAGAATGGCTTCGTCGTCGGCTGCGAGGACTCGAAGGACGCGGTTCTGATCGACCCGGGCGACGAGGTGGCGTCGCTGCTGGCCTTCGCCGAGGGCGCCGGGCTGGCGATTCGCCACATCCTGCTGACCCACGCCCACGTCGATCACATTACCGGCGTCGCTGCCGCCAAGCGCGCGCTCGGCGTGCCGGTTTACCTGCACCGGGACGATCTCTTTCTCTACGAGCGCGTGATCGAAATGGGCGCCATGTTCGGTCTCGCGGTCGAGGCGCAGCCGCCGGTCGATGTGTTCTACACCCCGTCGCAGGTGATCGCGTTCGGAGGATGCGAGGTGCGCGTGCACCATACCCCGGGGCATTGTCCCGGCGGCGTCTGCCTGCAGATCGGCAAGACCGGGACGCCCGGCGATGACCTGTTTGTCGGCGACACGCTGTTCGCCGGATCGATCGGCAGGACGGATCTCCCTGGCGGCGACTACAACACCCTGATGGCGTCGATTCGTCACGTCCTGCTCCCGCTCGGCGACGCGGCGATCGTGCACCCGGGTCATGGGCCGGACACCACGATCGGACGGGAACGGCGGACGAATCCTTTTCTGGTCAGGGCTGAGGGCTGAGCCTCTGTTTCTCGACGGTGAGCTCGACCCGTCCGACGCGCAGCCGATCTCCGGTCGCGAGCCTGGCCTTTTCGATCCGCTTGTCGTTCACGAACGTCCCGTTCGTGCTCTTGAGGTCGACCACCTCGAGCTGATCGTCGCCGGCGGTCAAACGGCAATGGACACGTGAGACCAGCGCGACATCGAGGACGAAGTCGGCGCGCGACGCGCGGCCGACGGTCTTGATGGCGCCGGCCGGCAGCCGAAACGTGCCCTCAGGGCTCTGCAGGATCCACATTCAGCCTATCTTAACGCTCTCAGCTGTTGTTGAACCTGCACCGCTCGGATCTCGTAAGAGTGCTGTATGAGCGCTGGACCGCGGAAATCCCGGAAACGTCTGTACATCGGCGGCGCCGCCCTGGTGGTGCTCCTTGGCGGAGCCGCCGGCCTCGCGACCCTCAAGGGCGCCTCCGCCGAGATCGATGCCTCGCGGCTCGCGACGGTCGAGCGCGGCACCATGGTGAAATCGGTGGTCGCCACCGGCAAGGTCGAGCCGATTACCAAGATCGAGATCAAATCCAAGGCCAACGGCATCATCAAGGTGCTCAACGCCGACGTCGATCGCGCCGTCAAGGCCGGCGACATCCTGGTGGAGCTCGATCGCGAGCAGCTCGCCGCGGCGCTGCGCGGCGCCGAAGCGAACCTGCTCGCCGCCCGCGCCTCGCTCGAAGGCGCCGAAGCGCAGTTGAAAAAGAACGTCGTCGAAGCCGAAGGTCCCGACGAACAGTTCGCGCGCCGCGCCTACGAGCGCGCGCAGACCCTGTTCGGCCAGAGCCTGATCGCCCAGTCGGCGCTCGACGATGCCCATAGCCTGGTGGACGTGGCGGAGAACCGTAAGCGCGCCGCGCAATCACAGTTGGCGATTGCGAAGGCGAAGGTGACCGAGGCCCGGGCCCAGGTGGCGCAGGCCAAGGCCGCCGCCGACCACGCCGCTGAAGACGTCGCCAACGCGACCCTGCGCGCGCCGATTCGCGGCACCGTGCTGTCGCGCGACGTCGAGATCGGCAGCCCGGTGTCGTCCATCCTGAATCTGGGCGCCAACGCGACGCTGGTGATGACGCTCGGCGATATCGAACAGGTGTTCGTCCGCGGCAAAGTCGACGAGGCCGACATCGGCCGTGTGCGTCTCGGCCAGGCGGCGCGCATCCGTGTCGAGACCTTCAAGGACAAGGTCTTCAACGGCAAGGTGACGCAGATCTCGCCGATGGGGGTCGAAAAAGACAACGTCACCAACTTCGAGGTACGGGTCTCGATCGACAACCCGGGCCAGGAGCTCAAGGCCAACATGACCGCGAATGCCGAGATCGTCCTGGAGGAGCACCCGGATGCGCTGATCATCCCGGAGGCGGCGGTCACCTACGACGCGCAGAAAAATGCGTTCGTCGAGGTCGTCGCTCCAGGCACGAAAAGCGGACGCAAGAAGGTCGCGGTCAAGCTCGGCGTCGGCAACGGCACGAAGATCCAGATCCTGGACGGCCTGAAACAAGGCGACAAGATCGTGCTCCCGAGCTGACCGCCGAGGGCTGAAAGCTGATCATGCGCGAAGCGATCACCCAGTCCATCCAGAACCTGCGCGCGAACAAACTGCGCAGCTTCCTCACCATGTTCGGCATCCTGTGGGGGATGATCTCGGTGGTCGTGCTGTCGGCCACCGGCGAAGGGTTCCGGCGCGGCAACGACAAAGTCCTGCGCGAGCTCGGTAAGAACATCGGCATCGTCTGGGGTGGCCGCACCAGCATGCAGGCAGGCGGTGAGCGCGCCGGCCGGCTGATTCAGCTGACCCTGGAGGATGCCCGTGCGATCGCGGCTGAGTCGTCGATGATCGCGGTGGTGAGCCCGGAGATCGAGCGCGGCGCCGTCAACGTGAAGAGCAGCTACAACGCCGCCACCTCGCGGGTGACCGGCATCGAGCCGCAGTATCAGGACATCCGCACCATCGAGCTGGAGTACGGCCGCAGTTTCTCGTCGCAGGACGAGGCGCGGGTGTCGCGCGTCGCGATCGTCGGCTACGACATGGCCGAGCAGCTCTTCGGCAAGCGCAACATCCTCGGTGAAGCGATCACGCTGAACGGCACACCCTACACCGTGGTCGGCAAGATCCGGAAGAAGAACCAGGACAGCAACTACAGCGGCCCCGACAACACCAAGATCTTCGTACCGTTCGCCGCCATGTCGCGCGACCTGCCGCGCCGGGACGCGGAGCCGGAGACGCTGTCGGACATCATCGTCGCGCCGAAGGACTGGGTCGTCGAGCAGCTGCCGCGCGCGCTCGACCAGCGGACCGGCCGGATCGAGGACGTCGACTGGCCGCTCGAGCACAACGTCCGCGCCATCCTCGCGCGCCGCCACGGCTTCGATCCGTCGGACAAGCAGGCGGTCGCGATGTGGGACACCTCGCTGCAGACGCTGATGTTCGGCCGCATGATCGGCCACATGAAGCAATTCTTCACCATCGTCGGCATCGTGACGCTGGCGCTCGGCGGCATCGGCGTGATGAATATCATGCTCGTCGCCGTCAAGGAGCGGACGCGCGAGATCGGCGTCCGCAAGGCGCTCGGGGCGACGACCTCGTTGATTCAGCGCCAGTTTTTCCTCGAGGGCCTGTTCCTGACCCTGTTGAGCGGCGGCGGCGGGATGCTGGTCGCCCTCGGCCTCTGCCAGCTGATCAATCTTGCGCCGATGCCGGAGCGTTTCTCCGGCATGATCCTGTCGTGGCAGTCGGGGCTGCTGTCGCTGCTCACGCTGATCGTGATCGGCGTCGCGACCTCGACCTACCCGGCTCGGCGTGCCGCCCAGCTCCCGCCGGTCGAAGCGCTCCGGTTCGAGATCTGAGATGACGGGGAGCAACCTCGCCGAGATCGTTCGCGAGGCCTGTTTCGGTCTCTACCATCACCGCTTCCGGGCCGCGCTATCCATGCTCGGCATCGCCTGGGGCATCATCTCGGTTGTCGTGCTGCTGTCCTACGGTGACGGCTTCGGCGGTGCACTCGACGCCGGTTTCCGCGGCGCGTTCTCCGACGGTACCGTCGTCTCGTTTCCCGGCCAGACCAGCCTGCAGGCCGGTGGTGAACGCGCCGGCAAGCGCGTGCGTGTGACCGCCGACGACGTGATCGCCATCGGCGAGCTGCCGCTCGTGAAGAACGTCAGCCCAGAGTTCATGCAGGAGTTTCCCATCGTCTACGGAACCAGGCAGTCCAGTCATCTGATCCGCGGCGTGGCTGCCTCGTATGGGACGATGCGCGCCGAGCGTCCCCAGGCGGGCGGACGGTTTCTCGAGGAAGAGGACATCCGGCTGCGGCGGCGCGTCGCGTTCATCGGCACCGAGGTGCAGCGCAAGCTGTTCGCCGGCATTCCGGCGGTAGGCGAGACCATCCGCGTCGCCGGGCAGCCGTTCGAGATCGTCGGTGTGATGGAAGAGAAGGTCCAGCTCTCGAATTACAACCGGCCCGACAAGTACTGCGTTTTCATCCCGTGGACCACGATGGGCGCGCTGTCCGACAACCGCTACGTCGGCACGTTCGTGTGGCAGGCGGTGTCGCCGATGCTGGAGAGGAAGGCGCTGGTTCAGGTGCGTGAGTTCCTGGCCAGGCGCTATCGCTACAACCCGACCGACGTGCGGGCAGTGAACATGCGAGGCTCCGAGGAAAACCAGGAGGTGGTGGGCGGAATCGTGACCGGCCTCAAGCTGGTGCTGACGTTCATCGGCGTGCTGACGCTGGCGATCGGCGGCGTCGGGATCATGAATATCATGTTCGTCAACGTCCAGGAGCGGACCCGCGAGATCGGCGTCCGCAAGGCGCTCGGCGCCAAGCCACGCGAGATCCTGATTCAGTTCCTGCTCGAAGGCCTGGCAACCACGTTTGCAGGCGGGGTGGTCGGCGTCGCCTTGTCGTGGGGGCTGGTGTGGCTCCTCAGCCCGCGACCGTTTCTCGCCGAGCTGCTGGACGATGCCAGCCGGGTGACCGACATCCACCTCGTCTTGTCGGTGCAGCTCGTCATCATCACCTCGACGATCCTGATGCTGGTTGGCCTGGTCAGCGGGCTGCTGCCGGCGCTCAAGGCATCGCGCCTCGATCCGATCGAGGCGCTGCGGTACGAGTAACCA
>DATASG010000209.1:0-11618 GCA_036269295.1 Vicinamibacterales bacterium
CGGCCGCAGTGCCGGCGTCTTCGGCGCCCGCCCCTTGTCGACGTACATCTGTGCGTCGGCTTCTTTCACCAGCGGCAGGAGATCGTCCGTGCCCGGCGGCACTTCGGCCCAGCCGACGCTGAGGCCGATACCCGGCGGCAGTTCCACCGCTTCGGGCGCCGCGTCGAACGACGCCTTCAGTACTTCCGCCTTGCGCTCCGCTTCTTCCGCGCCGCAGGTGATCAGCACCAGGAACTCGTCGCCGCCCCAGCGGAATACGTAGTCGGCCTCGCGGATCTGGCGTTTGAGGAAGCGTGACACGTCCTGCAGCACGCGGTCGCCGGCTTCGTGGCCGAGCGTGTCGTTGATCTGCTTGAACTTGTCGACGTCGATGAACAGCAGCGACAGCGGCAGCTGGAAGCGCGCGTGCCGCTGCAGCTCGCGGTTCATCACCTGTTCGAGGAAGCGGCGATTGTGGCAGCCGGTCAGCGGGTCGGTGATCGCGGCCTGCAGCAGTTCCTCCCGCGCCGCCTCGAGCCGGCGGTTGGTCATCCGCAGCTCGTAGGTCATGTCCTCGAACACCAGTTGGTGAATCCCGAGCGCACCGAAGGTGTAGAGCACGGCGTTGACGACCAGCACTTCGAAAGTGAACTGGCTGGTCGCCAGCATGCGCGGCACCACCACGGCGGTGGTCAGGTTCGAGACGCCGAGGCCGAGCAGCACGAAGGCCACGAGCCCGGCGCCGATCATCCGGCGCTCGATCAGCACCGCCGCGTACATCGCGCCCGCGGCCGCGAGCATGATGGCGGAGATCAGATAGCCCGGGGTCAGCACGGCAGCGCTGCCCAACAGAAGCGGTGCGATCAGGAACCAGGCGCCGACGGCGATCAGCACCCGCAGCCTCGCCGGGCGGACAAAGCGCGTCTGCCGGTAGACGTCGGCGCTCCAGAAAAAAAGCGCGGCGGTGCAAATGCCGAGAAACTGCGACAGGCCGACGGCGAGATGCCCCGCGATCTCGCTGTCGTAGCCGCGCGCGATCAGCAGCATCGCCGGCGCGATCAGCAGCCAGCCCAGCGCCCAGAGCAGGATGAAGCGCTTCCGCCGGTGCGCGTACTGCAGCAGGAGCAGGCTGGCGACAATCACGGCGCCGAATGCGGCGCTGCGGCGCGGGCTGATGGGGATCGACGGCGGCGTGGGCACGGCGCCGCGGCTCACCGTCGTCTGGGCCTTCAGGGAAGCAGGAAGTACGAAGTCAGAGGCCAGAAGGAGAAGAGAAAGGAAGAACACGAAGAGCGCGGCGCTCCGGCCCTTACTGGTAGTACTAGACGTCAAGTTCCTCGGCCTCATCGGCGCGTTCCATGATGAACCGGAAGCGGGCCGAGGCATCCTTGCCCATCAGCTCGTTGATGACGCGGTCGGTGACGAGCTGGTCATTGACCTCGACGCGCAGCAGCCGTCGGGTTCGCGGGTTGAGCGTCGTTTCCCAGAGCACCTTCGGCATCATCTCGCCGAGGCCCTTGAAGCGGGTGATGTCCGGCGCGCTGCGGGCGTTCTTGCCGTGGAGCTGCTGCTTCAGGATCTGGTCGCGGTGCGCATCGTCGAGCGCCCAGAAGGTCTCCTTGCCGACGTCGATGCGATACAGGGGCGGCTGCGCGAGAAACACGTGGCCGTGCGCGATCAGCTTCGGCAGATGCCGGTAGATGAATGTCAGCAGCAACGTGGCAATGTGGTTGCCGTCGGAATCGGCGTCGGCGAGGATGATGATCTTGCCGTAGCGCAACTTGGTCAGGTCGAAGTTGTTCCCGAGGCCGCAGCCGATCGCGGTCACCAGGTCGGCGAGCTCCTTGTTCTCAAGCACCTTCGCAAGCGAGGCGCTCTCGGTGTTGAGCACCTTGCCGCGCAGCGGCAGGATGGCCTGCCGCGCGCGATCGCGTCCCTGCTTCGCCGAGCCGCCGGCCGAATCGCCTTCGACGATGAAGATCTCGCTGTTCTCGCTGCTGGAGTTGGTGCAGTCGCTCAGCTTGCCCGGCAGGTTGAGCCGGGTGGAGGTCGCGCTCTTGCGCGACACCTCGTCTTTCGCGGCGCGGCTCGCTTCGCGCGCGCGCGCGGCAAGGATGATGCGCGCGACGATCGCTTCGGCGACGCTACTGTTGTGATTGAGCCAGTGCTCGAGCGCCGGGCGCACCACGCCGTCCACCGCCGACACCAGCTCCGGGTTGTTGAGGCGATCCTTGGTCTGTCCCTGAAACTGCGGTTCGGCAATGAAGACGCTGAGCACGCCGGTGAGCCCTTCGCGGATGTCTTCGGCGGTCAGGGTGACGCCTTTGGGGGACAGGTTGTGGGTGTCAATGAAGTTGCGCACCGCCTTGCCGATGCCGCCACGCAGACCGCTTTCGTGAGTACCGCCAGAGCCGGTAGGGATGCCGTTGACGTACGAGCGGAGGTGCTCGTCGGTCGCTTCGGTCCACTGCAGCACGAGATCCAGGCGCAGTCCTTCGTCCTTGGTGAACGTAAATGGCAGGTCGTGGACCGGCTTGGCGCCGCGCTGGGCCACGATCTTCTTGAGGTAGTCGACGATCCCTTCGCTGTGCTCGAAGACCAGTTTTTCCCTGGCGCCTTCGTCCTCGAACGTAATCTTCAGCCCCTTGTGGAGATAGCTGGCGACCTCGAGCCGTTCCTTGATGATCGCAGCGTCGAATTCGATCTTCGGAAAGATCGCCGCATCGGGATGGAAGTAGACCTTGGTGCCGCTCCCGCGCGCGGCGCCGAGCTTCTTCAGGGGGCCGGCGGGCTTGCCCTGCTTGAACCGCATTTCCCATTGCGCGCCATCGCGCTTGACGGTGGCGATCAGCTCTTTTGAAAGCGCATTGACGACGCTGGCGCCGACGCCGTGGAGGCCGCCCGCGGTCTTGTAATTGCCGTGCTCGAATTTTCCGCCGGCGTGCAGGACCGTGAAGATGACTTCAAGGGCGCTGACCTTGGAGGTCGGATGCTTGTCGATCGGAATGCCGCGGCCGTCATCTTCAATGGTGATCGAGGATCCATCAGCGTGAAGCGTGACCCAAATGTTTGAAGCGAAGCCGTTCATCGCCTCGTCGATGGAGTTGTCGAGCGTTTCCCAGACGAGATGGTGGAGGCCAGCTGAGCCGACGCCGCCGATGTACATCCCGGGGCGTTTGCGGACCGGCTCGAGACCTTCGAGGACGGTGATGTCTTTAGCGGTGTAGTTTCCGGCTGCCATGTGCGAAAGGTCTGCTCCGAAGACAGTGTATGAGGCCGTGCCCACGATTGTACAGATGAACCGAACCGAAAAACTGGATCGGCACCCTTGCGCGTTGCCGCCGCGTCATGGCGGGCAAGAAAGGGATTCGTAGCGGAGCGCGATAAAGCGAAAGCCCCGTCAGATGCCGTGTATATAATGTCGGCTCCGATCGCCAGTTTACGAGCCTTCACCCACGTTATGCAGATGTTTTCGGCGGCATCATGGCGCCGGCCGGCGTCCACTCTGCTGGTTCTGCTGTTGAGCTCGCTGGCCGTAGTGCCGCGTCACGCAGACGGCGCGGCCGCTGTCTCCGAAGACGTCCCGATCCCCGGTGGCACGGTCGCGCTCGCTCAGGCGCTGGGAATCGATCCGGCTCCCGACCGGGGCCGCTTCATCTACGAGATCTCCCGTCTTCTCTACAACGCGCCTGAAGGACGCAAGCCGTCGGCCGACGCCTACCTGGCCGCGGCGCGTCAGGGGGCAGGACGCGGACGGCAGCAAGCCGACACGCGGCCCGGCGATGTCGTGCCGGTGCCGCTGACGGCGGAGCTCTGGAGCACGGCGATTTTTCATCGTCCGGTCGCGCCGCGCGATCTGGTCACCGCGATCATCACCGACCGTTCCGCGTCGCTGCTCTGTCTGGGGCTGGCAACGCTCGACGAAGCGACGTTGGGCTTCTTCGCGGATCATCCGCAGCTGCTCGAGCGGATCTACGAACGGTCATCGCCGGCGTTCGCGGTGGCGGCGCCTAACCTGCGGATAGAGGGCAACCGCGTGGTGCCGCCCGGCGGCGATCCCGCGGTGGCGCTGTGGGAAGGCGCGGCGCTGGAAAAAGCCACGCGCGCCGAGCGCTTCATCCAGCAGCTACTCGAGCTGAACGACGGCAGGCTGGCGTATCTCTACGACGTGATCGGCGCGCTCGACCCGCCGCGGCGCGCGTTCGCCCTCGGCCTCTGGATGCCGAATGCCGCTGCGCGCGCGGAGCGCTTCAAGGCGTTGACGGTTGCCGCAGGCACTTACCGCGAATCGCACCTGCGGACGCTGCCGCTCGGCCGCGCCTCCTACGACCTGACGATGACGCTGTCGCGCGTCGCGGCGGGCGCCGACGGCACGCCGGCGGCACCCGCGGGGCGCGGGTTCTGGACGCGCGTCTTCGGTGGCGGTGACCTGCCAGACGATCCCGCGCGCCAGCTGCGCGGCGCCGACGAGGAGCCGTTCGACGCCGCGTGGCTGGTCGAGGCGATCGGGCCGGTCGACGTGCGCGTCCGCGCGGAACGGCTGGATCAGATCGCGTTCGGCCAGCGTCTGTTCGGCGGGGTGGACGCGGCGGGGCGACCCGACGTTCTGATCGCCGTGCGCGGGCTCAGCCGCTACCGGATGCTGATGTGGACTCTGGAGCGGATCGGGGTGCGCACGCCGGCAAGCTACGCGTTGGCGGCGCGGCAGGCCGCGCGTCTCGGCACGCTCGATGGACGGCGGGGCTTCGAAGCGCAGGCCCAGTTCCAGGGGGCGCTCGCGATCCTCGCGCGCGCGGCCGCGGTGACCACCTTCGACACGGCGAGAAGCCAGGTTTTGACCGAACAGCTGGTGGCGTTGCCGTTGACCGAGGACGGCCGCTATGCCGGCGCGATCGGGCGCTGGCTGCGAGCTGAGGTGGCCGGCACGGTCAAGGGGGCCGCGACCACCGAGCAAGCGGTGCTCGCGGCCATGTCCGGGCCGCCCTCTGGCGACGGCCCGCTGGCGCGGCCCGTGATCTGGGAAGGGCAGCCGTATCGCCTCGATCTCGGCGCCGCCGAACGCCAGCGCCTTCGCCTCGTCCGCGAAAAACAGGAGGGCGCTCCGCTCGATCTGCCGATCGATCTGGCGGCCGCGGCGCGCGCGCTCGCCGCCGACAAGATCGCGATCAGCGACGTCGAGGCGATCCTCACGAAGCTGACGGCGGCAATCGCCGATCTGCCGCGGCGCGTGGGCCGCGACAACGAGGAGGCCGCGCCGCCCGGCGTGTCGCCCTCGCCCAACCAGCGGGAGGCGCTGCGAAAGGTGACCGAGGAGCTGGCGCGGGACGTTCGTAACAACGATCTCAAGCGCGTGGCGCGAGCCGCCGAGCCGCTTCTCGAGCTGGCCGACACCGTGCTGGCTGACGTGCTGCTCTCCATCGCTTACGCTGCCGACGTCGGCGATCCCGACGGCACGGTGCTGCTCGCCGAAGATGTGTCGCGCCGGCACGACTTCGGCTTCAACGCGCGCGACGGGGATCAGCGGCTGCACCTGGCGTGGGCGGTGCCGCGCGCCGAGGTGACGCCAGGCGTCCCGTGGCACGTCAGCGGCTCGCTGCTCGGCCTCGACATCGGTCTCGCGCCGCTCGCGCTTCGCCGTCTCAATTTCGAGCGCGTGCTCGAAGCGCCGAAGCTGACTTCGAACGAACGCGCCACCTTCGCGCTGAGCGTCTCGCTCCTGAGCCCGTTTGCCCTGCGCGACGCCGATCGCGACGCGATCGCCGACGCGGTGTCCCGGGGACAGCGTCGGATCGGGGCGCTGAGAAACGGGGGGCAGGCGGCCGCCAGAGGGGCCGCCGAAGCCGCGTTCGAGGCGATGGCCGACGAACTGTCGGTCGAGGGGTGGCGGCGCCGCGCGGTGCGGTGGATGTTGGTGCACGAAGCCGATCGCGTCCCGGCGATGTTCTCATTGACCGAGCTGCTGGTGCTCGGCGGCGGCCGCGCCGCGATGTTCGACGCGTGGGGGATGTCGATGCTGACGGTCCAGGGCTGCGTCTGCTCACGCTTGATGCCGCCCGGTCAGTGGCCGACATTGTTGGGGCGCCCGCCGCTCGGCCTGACCGGGGCCGCGGTCGCGGACGTTCACCTGCACGTGGCCATCATGCTCAAGGAGATGCGATTGCCGGCGGCGATCGCCAAGGTCGTCCTCTCGGGGGCGGTCCAGGACTTCATCGACGAGGTGAAGTCGACCGATGATGCGGACTGGCTGTCGTTGGTGCGCGCCTCGCGCGCGGCGACACGCGATCGGATCGAGGACTACATCGCCGCGGCGACCGCGGCCGGTCCATTCGTGCCCGATGGGGGGCGCGACCTGCCGGAGCGGCGATGATGGCGACGAGGTTGCGGTCTGCGCTCGCGATCGCGGCGTGCGCCGGGCTGACGCTATTGGCCCAGGCGCCGGCGGTGGCGCCGCTGCTCAAGATCCTCTCGCCATTGGAGAGCGACTACATTACCGGCCCGACGTTGCTGCGCGCCGAGGTCACGCCGTCCGGGGAGGTGACCGGGTTGACGTTCTTCGTCGACGGCCGCCAGGTGTGCACGCTGACCAAGCCGCCGTTCAACTGCGACTGGGACGCCGGCGCGACGATCACCACCCACCAGGTGCGCGCGGTCGCCACGGTGACCGGCGGCACCCGCATCGTGCAGACGGTGCGCACCAAATCGGTCGGCTACGTCGAACGGGTGGACGTCGACGTCGTGCAGGTGACGGTTACGGTCGCCGACGGTCGAGGCAAGTTCGTCCGCAACATCCCGCAGAGCGCGTTCCATGTGTCGGAAGACGGGCGGGCGCAGGCGGTGACCCACTTCGCGTCCGAAGACGTGCCGCTGGAGCTGGTTGCGGCGATCGACATCTCCGGCAGCATGGCGCCGGCGATGCCGAAGCTGAAAAAGGCGGTCAAGGAATTTCTCGGCGACGTGCCGCCGCAGGATCAGGTGACGCTGCTCGGCTTCAACGACAGCATCTTCACGCTGACCCGCAAGGCTACCGATCCGGCCGAGCGTATCAAGGCGGTCGATCGCCTGGCGCCGTGGGGATCGACGGCGCTGTATGACGTGCTGTTACGCGGCGTCGAGATGCTGGGCCGCCAGACCGGCCGCAAGGCGCTGGTGGTGTTCACCGACGGCGAGGATCAGGGCAGCCACGCGACGATCAACGACGTCGAGCGCCGGTTGCAGTCGAGCGATGTCACGCTCTACATGATCGGTCAGGGGCGCGGCGTCACCCTGGAGCCGCTGAAGAGAATCATGGAGCGTCTCTCGCTGCCGACCGGAGGCCGCGCGCTCTTCACCGACAGTGTCGACGAGCTTCACGTCGCGTTCGCCGATCTGCTCGACGAGCTCTCGAACCAGTATCTCCTCGGCTACCAGTCCACCAACTCCAAGCGCGACGACGCCTGGCGCAAGATCAAGGTCGAGGTCGACGGTCACCACGAGGTGCGGGCGCGGCAGGGCTATCGGGCGCTGGCGGGGAAGTGATGCTCGGGCGGGAAGGGCAGGACGGGAAGGATGGACAGGATGGGCGGGCAAGCCAGGACGGGCGGGTGGGTCAGGTGGGCCGGGTAGGTCTCGCGCTGCTCCTCTCGCTGGTCGTATCCGGCTTCAGCCGGACCCTGATCGCACAGCAGCCGCCGCCGAAACCGAGCTTCCAGTCGTCGGTCGAGGTCACGTCGCTCGACGTCACGGTGGTGGACGACAAGGGCAAGCCGATCACGACCCTGGCGCCGGCTGACTTCGCGGTGCGAATCGACGGCAACCCGCGCCATGTGGTGAGCGCCGAATGGGTGCCGCTCGGAGGCGAGGCCGGCGTCGCGCCGCCGCCGCCGCCGCCCGAGGGGTATACCACCAACGAAGGGGCCACCGCCGGCCGCCTGATCGTGATCGCGGTCGATCAGCCGAACATCCGGTTCGGCGGCGCGATGGCGATTGCCCGGGCCGCCAACGGCTTCATCGATCGGCTGCTGCCGTCGGACCGCGTTGCCGTCGCCGGCATCGGCCTCGGCGCGCCGGCGACGGTGTTCACCGCCGATCGGGCGCGGGTCAAGCAGGCGATCGCGCGGATGGCCGGCCAAAAGACGCCGGAGCTGCGGAGCACGCACGGCATCGCGCTGGTCGAGGCGCTCGCGATCGATCACGGCGAAACCGGCGCGCTCGAGACGGTCGTGGGCCGCGAATGCGCCGGAATGAACGCGCGCGACGTCCAAGCGTGCGCGTTCGAGGTCGAGGCCGAAGCGCGTGACAAGGCGCGCAACTCCGGTCAGAGCGCGCAGGACACGATCAACGCCCTGGCGGCGCTGTTCACCAGCCTGCGATCGATCGACGCGCCGAAGACCCTGATCTTCATCAGCGAGGGCTTCATCCTGAACGACCCGGGGCGCATCGGCGAGCTCGGCTCGCTGGCGGCGTCGGCGCGCACCAGCCTGTTCGCGCTGCGGCTCGACGCGCAGCTCTTCGACATCACCGGCGCGCGAGCGCCGGTCAACTCGTTCGCCGATCATCAGGCACAGACTCAAGGGCTCGAGATGCTGGCCGGCGTCACCCGCGGCGCCTTGTTCACGGTGATCGGATCGGGCGAGAACATCTTCGACCGCATCACCTCGGAGCTGTCGGGCTACTACATGCTCGGGGTGGAATCGGATGGACGTGACAAGGACGGCAAGCCGCATCCGGTCCGCATCGAGGTCGGCCGCCGCGGCGCCATCGTCCGATCACGGCGTCAGCTGATCAACGCCGCCAGCGACCGCCCGGCGGCGCGGTCGCCGCGTGCTGCCGCGGCGATGGCGTTGAGCTCGCCGTTGCTCTCCTCGGCGCTGCCGGTGCGGATCGCCTCGTTCGCGCTGCAAGGACCGGAGCGCAACAAAGTGCAGCTCCTCATTCACGCCGACGTCGGCACCGACTATCCGACGTCGAAGGTGGTCTCGGTCGGCTACGTCATCACCGATGGCGAAGGAAAAGTGGTCGACAACAAGTCGGCCGAGATGCGGCTGCTGCCGGTGATGAACGGGGTGCCGTCGCCGCTGCAGTACACCACCGGCGCCAGCCTTGCACCGGGCGAGTACACGATGAAGCTGGCGGTCGCGGAGGGCGACCGCGTCGGCAGCATCGAGCATGTCGTGCGCGCGGCGCTGCCGGCAGCGGGCGGTCTGACCTTCAGCGAATTGATGGTCGGCGGCTCCCTCGAAGGCGGCCAGCCGCTGACGCCGACGATCGGCGACCAGATCAATTTCGGCGCGGTGCACGGCTACATGGAGGTCTACGGCGCGAAGCTGGAGGGCATGACGATGGAGTACGAAGTGGCGACGGCGGCGGACGCGCCGGCGCTCCTCAACGGCGACGTGCCGCCGCACGCGGTCGGTGACTCACGCGTGATCTTCAGCAAGGTGATGCCGGTGCAGTCACTGCCACCGGGGAGATACATCCTGCGCGCCATCCTCTCGTCCGCCAGCGGCGCGTCGATCACCACGCTGCGCCGAGGCTTCGAGGTGGCGGCTCCGAAAGTGCTGCTGACGTCCGCCGAAGGGCTGGGGAGCGTCTCGGTCGACGCCGAGCTCTTCCTGCCGATCGACGAGGCGGCGATGAACCCGGCGTTTCGGCAGGATGTTGCGGTCGAGGAGACGACGCTGGCGCCTTTCCGTGAGCGCGTGGCGCCGACGGTCAAGGCGGCCTTCGATCAAGGCATCGTGTTTCTCGCCGCCGGCGACTGGACCAAGGCGGAGCTGAGCTTCAAGAAAGCCATCGATCCGGACGCCGACAGCACCTCGCCGCTGACGTTCCTGGCCGCGTCGTTCGCGGCGGCCGGCAAGGATCGGGAGGCCGCGAGCGCGTGGCAGACGGCGCTGGTGGACGGAACCGACTTTCCGCAGATTTATGCGTGGCTCGCCGAGGCGTTGCTGCGCACGCACGATTTCGGCGCCGCCCGCGCGATACTCGAGGAGGCCAGCGGCAAGTGGCCCGCCGACACGCGCTTCACCAAACCGCTGGCGATGTTGTATGCGACATTCGGGCGGGGGCGCGAGGCGGTGCGGACGCTCGAACGTTACCTGGACGATCGGCAGGACGATCGCGATGCCTACTTCTACGCCGTGCAGTGGATCTACACCGTCCACGCCGGCGGCGCGGTCGTTCACACCCGCGCCGAGGACCGGAAGCGCGCCCACGACTACGCAGACGCGTACCTGCGCGCGCGGGGGCCGCAGTCGGCGCTCGTCAAGCAGTGGATGGACTACCTGGATACAGAGAAATAAGGGAAAGAAGGAACCGCAGAGGCGGCAAAGACCGCGGAGATTGTCCTCTCCGCGATCTCGGCAGGCTCCGCGGTTGGCTCGAGGTCTCAGCGGTTGCCGGCGGTGTCGTCCGATCGCGATTTCTTGCCGCGGGCGGGCTTCTTCGCGACCGGCTTTCTTGCCGCCGCCTTCCTGGCTGCTGCCACCGGCGCCGGACGCGCGGCTCGGACCCGCGGCTGTCGCGGCTTGGCGCGACCGAGGAGCTCCGCCGTGGTGTCGATCGGAATCGGCTCGCTGATCTCGCCCTCGCCCTCCGCCGGCTCGGCTGCCGGGTGGACGTCGGGCTGGCGTGTTTCGACCGGCTGGTTCTCGTACTCTTCGACGTCCGGCTGGGGCAGGTTCGGCCGGCTGACGGCGGGCGCGGCTGGGGCGCCCTGAAGCGCTGAGCCCTGGAATACGCGCAGGCCGCCGCGGCGATCGCGCTCAACCCGAACGAGCCCTTCGCGCTGGCAGCCTTTGAGCAGATCCATCAAGCCGCCAAACCCATAGCGGCGCTCGTCGAAGCCGCCCTCGGTCTGGCGCAGGATCTGTTTGACGTTGCGCAGGTACATCGGCCAGCGGGCGCCGGTGGCGCCTCCCAGGATCTGTCCCGCTCGACGCACACCCTCGGCCTGGTCGCCCAGCGGCGGGCCGACCGGTTCCCCGCCGCCGATCGCCTGTTGCTCATGCGAGCTTCGGCGGGGCTCGCCGTAGCCGTGCGAAGGCGGCTGCCCGCTTCCGGCGTAGCCAGTGAACGAATGCGGCTGCCCGCTTCCGCCGGAGCCCGTCGAGGATTGCGGCTGCGCGACCATCGGCGCCAGCGCTGCACCCGATTCAAGGTGAGCCGCCGGCGAGCTCACCGCGCCGGCGTCTTCGCCTTCCGCAACCGGGCGCGTTTCTTCGGTATAGCCAGGGTTGAGCTCCACCATCACGCTGCGCCCCGATGTCTTCAGGTGCACGAAGCCGGAGGCAGCCAGTTTCTCGACGAAGTCCAGGAACGACGAGGCGCCGTAGTTGCGCTCGGAGAAAGTCGAGTCGAGCTGCAGCAGCGTGCTCTTCAGCAGCCCGGTTTGCGGCGTGACCTCGCGGTCGGCGAGGATCTTCAGCGCCCGCCGGACCACCGGCAGCGCCTGCGCGATCGGCACGCTGGCAGCTGCAGCCGGCATCGGCCGTCCCTGCTTGGCGGCGGCCTTGCGCACTCCGGCCAGGTTCTCGTAGGCGATGAACTCGTGGCAGTTGCGCTGCAGGATCATGCTCGTGAAAGCGCGCCCGCCGACCACGAACACCTTCTTGTCGTACTGCTTCAGTTTCTCGACGAGAGAGAGGAAATCGCTGTCGCCG
>DATASG010000210.1:0-3742 GCA_036269295.1 Vicinamibacterales bacterium
GCGAAGCGCTGCAGGTGACGGAGGAAGAGTTCCGCGCCAACATGATGAAGGACCGGCTCACGCGTGGGCGATGACGCGCGCGCGCGGTTCGAGCGGACCCTGGACGCGGCCATCGCGCTGCACGAGCACATCCGGCAGCACGCCGGCCCGGTGCTCGAGGCCGCGGCCGCCATCGCCGGCGCGCTGAAGGCGGGTGGCAAGCTGCTGCTGTTCGGGAATGGCGGCAGCGCCGCCGACGCCCAGCACGTCGCTGCCGAGCTGGTCGGACGATTCGAGCGCGAGCGTCCCGCGATGGCCGCGATCGCGCTGACGACGGATACGAGCGTGCTGACGAGCGTGGCGAACGATTACGCGTTCGACCGCGTGTTCGCACGGCAGCTCGAGGGGCTCGGCCGCAAGGGCGACGTCGCGCTCGGGCTCAGCACCAGCGGCGCCTCGCCCAACGTAGTGGCGGGGCTGGTCGCGGCGCGGGCGCTGGGGCTGCAGACGATCGCCCTCACCGGCGCCGACGGCGGCGCGGTCGGGCGCGCGGCGGCCATGCACGTGAACGTGCCGTCGGACTCGGCGGCGCGCGTGCAGGAAGTGCACCGCACGGTGCTGCACGTGATTTGCGACATCGTGGAGAGCCGCGTTGTGTAACGCTCTCCACCACGGGGGACACAGGGGACACCGAGGATCGCACGATCGTGGCCCGGAAGGTTTGAACTTCCGCGTCCGCCGTGTCCTCTGTGGTGGATAGTTTCGAGATGCCCGACATCAAGACCGAAGTGATGACCGTCAACATGGGGCCGCAGCACCCCAGCACGCACGGCGTGCTGCGCCTCGTGCTCGAGCTCGATGGCGAGACGGTGCTCTCCTGCGCGTCGACGATCGGCTTCCTCCACACCGGCATCGAGAAGACCGCCGAGCAGAAGAAATGGCAGCAGGTGATTCCGCTGGTCGAGCGGATGGACTACCTCAGCTCCCATTCCAACAGCCTCGCCTACTGTCTCTCGGTGGAGCGGCTGCTGGGCATCGACATTCCGGAACGGGTGCGCAACATCCGGGTGCTGCTGGCGGAGCTGCAGCGGCTGAACAGCCACCTGGTGTGGCTCGGCACGCACGGCATGGAAGTCGGCGCGGTGTCGGTGATGCTCTACTGCTTCCGCGAGCGCGAGCTGCTGCTCAACATCAACGAGCTGCTCGCCGGCTTCCGCATGTTCCCCAGCTACATGCGCGTCGGCGGGCTGCGCGAGGATCTGCCGCGCGGCTTCCACGACGCGGTGCGCTCGTTTCTCGATCGGTTCGGACCGAAGCTGGACGAGTACGAGGATCTGCTGACGAACAACGAGATCTACATGAAGCGGACGCAGGGCGTGGGCCTGATCTCGAAGGAGGATGCCGTGGCCTACGGCCTGGTCGGACCGATCGCGCGCGCGGCCGGGGTCGACTACGACGTCAGGAAGGTGTTTCCGTACCTCGGCTACGAGAGCTACGACTTCAGGGTGCCGACGCAGACGGGGGCGGACGTCTACTCGCGCTACCAGGTCCGCATCGCGGAGATGCGCGAGAGCATGAAGATCTGCCGGCAGGCGCTCGAACGGATCGCGCCGACAGGCATCTTCGCGATCGACGATCCGCGGATCACGCCGCCGCCCAAGGATCGCGTCTATACCGAGATGGAAGCGCTGATTCAGCACTTCCTGATCTACTCGCAGGGCTTCACCGTCCCGGCCGGCGAGGCCTACGTGCCGGTCGAAGGGCCCCGCGGCGAGCACGGGTTCTACGTCGTGTCTGACGGCACGAACCGGCCGTGGCGGATCAAGTCGCGCCCGCCGTCGCTGCTCGCCTGCCAGGCGCTTCAGCGGACCGTGGTCGGGGGCCTGATTGCCGACGTCATCGCCATCATCGGGTCGCTCGACGTCATCATGGGAGATGTGGACCGTTGAGCTTTCATCCGCAGATGGCCTACGGCGCGACCTTCCACAAATCGTCGCGCCAGCTCGAGGACGAGGGGCCGCCGTTCGCCTACACAGCGGAGAACCGCGCCCGCTTCGACGTCATCATCCAGCGCTACCCGGCGGATCGCCGCCGCTCGGCGGTGTTGCCGGCCTTGTACCTGGCCCAGTCCCAGCAGGGTTACATCACCGCCAACGCGATCCGACACGTGGCCGAGCTGCTCGGCATCACCCGCGCCGACGTCGAGGACGTGGTGACGTACTACACGATGTTCTACACCCGTCCGGTCGGGAAGTTCGTCGTCAACGTCTGCCGCACCTTATCGTGCGCGATCAATGGCGCCGAGCGGGTCACCGAGGAGCTGCGCGGCAAGCTCGGGATCAACCCGGGCGAGACCGACGCCAGCGGCACGTTCACGCTGATGGAAGTCGAATGCCTCGGCGCCTGCGACCGCGCTCCGGTGGTGATGGTCAACGACGCGTGGCAGGAGTGCGTGACGCCGGAGAGCGCGGGCGCGCTGGTCGACGATCTGCGCGCGCGCGGCGAGGACGCGTTGAGCGGATGCCATCACGTCGTCGAAGCCAGAAGGCAGAGCGCGGACGGCGGAGGGCAAGGCCAGAAGGCAGAGGGCCCAGGGAAAGGGCTGAAGGATTAAATGGCTTTCGAACCGGTCCTCACCAAGCACGTCCGCGAGCCGAACTCTTTCACGCTCGACTTCTACCTGCAGCACGGCGGGTATGAGGCATTGAGGGCGGCGCTCGGGAAGAAGCCGGACGAGATCATCGAGCTGGTGACGGCGGCGGGGCTGCGCGGCCGCGGCGGCGCCGGCTTTCCGACCGGCATGAAATGGAAATTCGTCGACAAGAAGGTCGAACCCCGTTACATCGTGTGCAACGCGGACGAGAGCGAGCCGGGCACATTCAAAGACCACCTGCTGATGGAGCGCAACCCGCACCTGCTGCTCGAAGGGTGCGCGATCGGCTGCCACGCGATCGGCGCCAAGGTCGCCTACATCTACATCCGCGGTGAGTTCTTCCACGTGCAGACGGTGCTGGAGCGGGCGATCGACGACGCCTACGCGAAGGGCTATCTCGGCCGGAACATCTTCGGGACGGGATTCGACTGCGACGTCTACGTGCACCGCGGCGCCGGCGCCTACGAAGCCGGCGAGGAGACGGCGCTGCTGGAATCGCTGGAGGGCAAGCGGGCGCAGCCGCGCAACAAGCCACCGTTTCCAGCGCTGGTCGGCGTCTACGGCAAGCCGACCGCGGTCAACAACGTCGAGACGCTGTGCAACGTGCCGTCGATCGTCAGCAAAGGCGCGGCGTGGTATGCGGCGCTCGGTCCCGAGAAGAACGGCGGGCCGAAGCTGTACTGCGTCAGCGGCCACGTGAAGCGCCCGGGCGTGTTCGAGGCGTCGATGAACATCACGCTGCGCGAGTTGATCGAGGGGCACGCCGGCGGCGTGCGTGAAGGCCGGACACTGAAGGCGGTGATCCCCGGCGGCTCGTCGGTGCCGATCCTGATGCCCGATCAACTCGATACCCAGGCGAGCTTCGACGGCATCCAGAAGGCCGGCTCGCTCCTGGGGTCGGCGGCGATCGTCGTCCTCGACGACACCACCTGCATGGTGTGGCTGGCCGAAAACCTGCTGCACTTCTACGGTCACGAATCGTGCGGCAAGTGCACGCCGTGCCGCGAGGGGACCGACTGGCTGCACAAGATCCTGCAGCGAATCGAACGCGGCGAAGGGCAGATGAAGGATCTCGATCTGCTCACCAGCATCTCGGGCAACATCGGCGGC
>DATASG010000211.1:0-4255 GCA_036269295.1 Vicinamibacterales bacterium
CGCGTCTCGATGAATCAGGTCATCGATATCATCGGCCGCGTGTCGGGCCGCCGGCTCAGCGTCACTCGAGACGAGGCGCAGAAGGGCGACATGCGGCACACCTACGCCGACACGTCGCGGGCGCGCGTGGATCTGGGCTACGCGCCCGCCGTCGGGCTCGAAGCGGGTCTCACGGCTGAGTATCGATGGCTGACTGGAATCCTGTGATTGCAAAGCGACACTACGTGCGTTTGACATGCGGCGTGCGGCTCTGCGCCGCGATGCTTGTCCTCGCCGTCGCCGCCGGCTGCGCCACCAACACGCGCAGCACCGTCCCGGTCGGCACCTCCGAGCCCGACAAGTTCCTGTTCGACAAGGGGACCGACGCGCTCAACAAGAAGAAATGGCTCGCGGCGCGCGAGTTTTTCAAGCAGGTCACCGAAACCTATACCGCGAGCGCCTATCGCCCCGACGCCAAGCTGGGAATCGGCGACACCTATCTCGGTGAAGGCAGCGCCGAAGCGCTGGTGCTCGCGATCAACGAGTTCACCGAGTTCCTCTCCTTCTACCCGACCAACCGGCGCGCCGACTACGCACAATTCAAGCTCGCCATGGCGCACTTCAGGCAGATGCGCCTGCCCCAGCGCGATCAGACCGAGACCCGCGCCGCGCTGCGTGAGTTCGACACCTTCGTTTCGCGCTATCCGAACAGCAGCCTGATGGCGGAGGCCAAGGCCAAGCAGCGCGAGACGCGCGATCGCCTCAGCGAGGCCGACTACCAGGTCGGCTACTTCTACTACCGGCAGAAGTGGTATCCGGGCGCGATCGATCGCTTCAAGCAGGTGCTCAAGGACGATCCGGGATTCACCGGCCGCGACAGCGTCTACTTCTATCTCGCCGAGTCGCTCGTGAAGGTGAAGAAGGAAGCCGAGGCGCTCCCCTATCTCGAGAAGCTCGTTCAGGAGTTCGAGAAGAGCGAGCATCTCCTGATCGCGCAGAAGCTGATTACCGATCTCAAGGCCCAGGTCATCAAACCGGCCACCTGAAACACACGGCCTTCCTTTGTCGCCTTTGGTGTCCTTCTTCTCAGAATGACGCGGAATCACTCACGCCGACGCGCTATCCCTCGAACCCGCTTGTAATAACTCCAACCGTACGTCGTAATAACTCATGCGCATCCTCGTCCTCGCGGCGATCTTCCTGACCTGCACGGCCGCTCCCGGTCGCGCCCAGTCCCCTGGCGACAGCCTCTCGCCGCTGGCCGTCGCGGTCGCCTGCGCGCCGCCGCCGTCGTTCGACGATGGCCCGGCCCATGCGCCGCGGGTGGTCGGCTCGCAGGACTCCGCGCCGCGGGCGCTGTTCGGCAACCGCGATCTGCTCGTCGTCAGCGGCGGCACCGCCGCCGGTCTGCAGCTCGGCCAGCAGTTTTTCGTCCGCCGCCAGATCACCGCTGGCGGACGCTGGGCGCAGCGCGGCGCCGTGACGCTCGGTTGGCTGCGGGTCGTCGCGGTCAACGAAACCAATGCCGTCGGCCTCGTCGATCACGTCTGCAACGGCATCGTCGTCGGCGACTACCTCGAGCCGTTCACGGCGCCGGAGTTGTCCGCGGTCCTCGCCAGGAACGATGCGCCCGGCGAGCCCGACTTCGCCCTGCTCGGCCGCATCGTCGGCGGCAGCGAGAATCGCGAAACGGTGGGGCCAGGCGACCTCGCGCTGATCGACTGGGGCCAGAATCAAGGACTGACGCCAGGCGCGCGCTTCTCGATCTATCGCGACATGGGCGTCAACGGCCTGCCCCTCGCCAGCGTCGGCGAGGGCGTGGTGGTGTCCACCGGCAGCACCATGGCGCTCACATGGGTTACTCGCGCCCGCGACGTCGTCTACAGCGGCGACTACATCGCGCTCATGAAGTAGCTCTCAGCCGTCGGCTGAAAGCTATCCAGAGACCCTGGCGTTGAAGCGGCGGAAGTAGTCGGCGCCGGACACGAGCGCGGTCACCACCACCACCCACAGCGCGATCTGCCCGATCCAGTAGAACGGCCACGTCTGGCCGTGCGCCAGGATCAGCGCCAGGATCGCCACCACCTGCGCCACCATCTTGATCTTGCCCAGCGGCGACGCCGGCATCGCCACCCCCCGCGCGTAGGCAAGGCTGCGCAGCGTCGTGACCGCGAACTCGCGGCCGATGATCACCGCCACCATCCACGACTGCGCGAGATCGAGCTGCACCAGCGAGATCAGCGCCGCCGAGATCAGCAGCTTGTCGGCGAGCGGATCGATCACCTGTCCGAGCGGCGTCACCTGCTTGCGCCGCCGCGCCAGGTAGCCGTCGGCCCAGTCGGTGAGCGACGCCAGCGCAAAGATCAGGGCGCCGACAATGTCCGTCCGCAGGCCGAGAATGAGCGGGCCCTTCACCTTCGTCAGCAGCACGACGACCAGCAGCGGCACGAGAAAGATGCGGGTGACGGTCAGCGAATTCGGGAGGTTCATCAGCGGCGGGTGAGCCCATGATAACATCGGTGGTTGCGATGAAAGCGATTCTGCTCGCTGGAGGCAAAGGCTCGCGCCTGCGCCCGCTGACGGTTCACACACCCAAGCCGATCGTACCGATCTTCGACCGGCCATTTCTTCATTACCAGCTCGATCTGCTCAAGCAGGTGCCCGAGATCGACGAGGTGATCCTCAGCCTCAACTACCAGCCGCGGCGGATCGAAGAGGTGTTCGGCGACGGCGGCGAGTCGGGGCTCGCCATCCGCTACGTGGTCGAGCCGGCGCCGCTCGGCACCGGCGGCGCCATCCGCTTCGCCTCCGAAGCGATGCGCGATTCCGTGGTGGTCTTCAACGGCGACGTGCTCACGCAGCTGGATCTCGCCGCGGTCATCGCCCTGCACCGCGAGCGCAAAGCCAAGGCGACGATCGTACTGACTCCGGTCGACAACCCGACCGCCTACGGCCTGGTCGAAACCGATCCGCACGGCAACGTCACCCGCTTCCTGGAGAAGCCGAACGCCGACGAGATCACCTGCGACACGATCAACGCCGGCATCTACGTGCTCGAGCCGGACACGTTCGATCGCATCCCGAAAGACACGCCCTGGTCGATCGAGCGCAGCTTCTTCCCGTCCTTGATCGAACGCAAGGAAGCCTTCGTCGGCTACGTCTACCGCGGCTACTGGATCGACATCGGCACCCCCGAGAAGTACATGCAGGTGCACCGCGACATCATGGACCGTCATTACACCGGCCATCGCCCGATCCCGTTCAAATCGTCGGCCGGCGCGCCGTGGATCTCTCCGGACGCCAGGGTCGAGGAAGGCGCGATCGTCGAGGGGCCGTGCTTCATCGACGAGGGCGTCGTGGTGAAGGCCGGCGCCCACATCGGTCCCTACAGCGTGGTCGGCCGCCAGTGCCACATCGAGGAGCACGCGGTCCTCGATCGGGCCATCGTCTGGGCGAACAGCCGCATCAGCCAGGAGGCAGTGGTCCGCCGATCGATCCTCGGCCGCCAGTGCCACGTCGGCCGCAACGCCCTGGTCGAGGACGGCATCGTCCTCGGCGACAAGTCCGTGGTCACCGACTACAGCCGCTTATGACACTGCATCCCGATATTTTCAAAGCCTATGACGTGCGCGGGGTCTACCCCGGCGAGATCAACGAGGAAGCCGCACGCGCCATCGGCGCGGCGTTCGTCGTCTACCTGCAGGCGAAGCGGATCGCGGTCAGCCGCGACATGCGCGTGTCGTCGCCGGCGCTCGCGGCCGCGTTCATCGACGGCGCCACCACGCAGGGCGCCGACGTCGTCGACTACGGGATGATGGCGACCGACATGATGTACTTCGCGGTCGCGAAGGACGGCCTCGACGGCGGCGTCCAGGTCACCGCGTCGCACAACCCCGGGCAGTACAACGGCATGAAGATGGTGCGTAAGGACGCCTGGCCGCTGAGCGGCGAGGAAGGGCTTGCGGAAATCCGCCAGATGATCGCGGACGACGCGATCCCGCCGGCGGCGGCCCGGCGCGGCACCGTGACCACGAAGACCGTGCTCGAGCCCTACGTCGAGCACGTGATGTCGTTCATCGACGTGCCGGTGATCAAGCCCTTCAACGTCGTGCTCGACGCCGGGTCCGGAATGGGTGGGCTGGTCGCGCCGAAACTGTTCGAGCGGCTGCCCTGCAAGACGACGCGCCTCTGCTTCGAGATTGACGGCCGGTTTCCGAACCACGAGGCCAACCCGCTCATCGAAGAGAACCGCCAGGACATCGTCGAGCGGGTGATC
>DATASG010000212.1:0-3503 GCA_036269295.1 Vicinamibacterales bacterium
CCCCCCGACCCCTTAAATCAGCGTCAGCGCATACGCCGTCTTCAGATCGACGATCTCACCACGCTCCAGCATCGCGCGCACCTCGTCGACACCGACCGTTCGCGTGCTGATGTCTTCGTCGGCGTCAGGACGATGTGGTGAGTCCGGAGGCGGCGGCCGCAGATCCGAGGCGCGGAAGAAGATCAGCTTCTCATCGCAGAAGCCCGGCGTAGGGTAGAGGCCGCACAACCGTTCGAGGCGATGCGGTACGCGGCCGATTTCTTCTTCGCATTCCCGGCGCGCACCCTCTTCCGCCGGCTCGCCCTCGTTCACCCGTCCCGCAGGGAACTCCCACGTTTCCCGATCGAGCGGAGCCCGGTACTGCTTGACGATTACTACCCGGCCGTCGTCTTCGATGGGAATGAGGACCACCGACTCAGCATGCCGGACGATCTCGACCTCGTGCTCCTGCCCGTTGGGAAACCGCCGCTTGCCGACCTCGACCGAGAAGACCCTGCCCTTGAAGACTATTGCCACGACACAATTCTGCACTCAGCAATTTGCAATCAGCAATTCTCTACGGATCACCATGCATCGCCGGATCGAACTTCTCGCGCAGCTCGTCGAGCACCCGCTGCAGATCTTCTGGTAACGCGCTGGTGAAATCCATCTTCCGGCCGTCTTCAGGGTGCCGGAAGACCAGATGCGCGGCGTGAAGAAACGGCCGATCGAGATGCGTAACGGCTCTCAGATCGCCGGCCACGCGCCGGTGGACGCCGCCGTAGAGCGCGTCGCCGACGATCGGATGACCGATTGCGCTCAGGTGAACGCGGATCTGATGGGTGCGGCCGGTATGAATCGCGACCTGCGTCATCGTCAGCATCCGGCCGAAATGCTCCGCTCGTACGATGCGCGTCACTGCGGCCCGCGTACGGCGTGCGCGGTTGGATTCGGCCGACGACATCTTCTTCCGGTTGTGGGGATCGCGCCCGATCGGCGCGTCGATGCGGCGGCCGGCCATCACCTCGCCCCACACCAGCGCCAGATACTCTTTTTCGACCTCGCGCTCCGCGAACTGGCGCGCCAGCTCCTCGTGCGCCTTGTCGTGCTTGGCGACCACCATCAGCCCCGAGGTCCCCTTGTCGAGACGATGCACGATACCGGGGCGTTTTTCGCCGCCAATGCCGCTGAGATCGTCGACGTGGTGCAGCAGCGCGTTCACCAGCGTGCCGCTGGCGTGTCCCGCCGCCGGGTGGACCACCATCCCGGCCGGCTTGTCGACGACGATCAGATCCCTGTCCTGGTAAACGATCGGGAGCGGCAGCGCCTCGGGCAGCGGCGCGGCATCGATGAGCTCGGGGACCTCGATCGAGATCTGCTGTCCCGGCTTGACCGACTGGTTCGACTTCGCGACTTTTCCCGCGACCAGGACGCGGCCCTCCTTGATCAGCCGCTGGATCTGCGAGCGCGACAGCGCCAGCACGGAAACCAGGAACCGGTCGACCCGCAGATCGTCGCCGGCGTCGGAAACGGTGATCGTTTGGATCGGCACCCGGCGTGTTACGCGGCCTTCCTCGCCCGCTTGGGCTCAGGCGTGACGGCGCGCGAGAGATAGACGAGCATTACAATCGCTAGCGGCACGAGAAGGATGGAGATGAACTGCGAGGTCGAGAACATGCCGACCGTCCCGCGATCGTCGCCGCGGTAGAACTCGATGATGAAGCGCGAGATCGCGTAGAGCAGCATGTACAGCCAGAAGGTCCGGCCGGCAAACGGCCGCCCCTTCCGCTCGGACCACAGCAGCACGCCGAGGATCAGCAACTCGGCGCCGGCTTCGAAGAGCTGTGTCGGATACAGCGGCACCCCGAGCGGCGTGCCGACGTTGGCCAACGCGAACGGATCCGTGAACGTGACCGTCCACCAGTGCGGCTGCGCCACCTGCTTTCCGTAACAGCAGCCGGCAAACAGGCACCCGAAACGGCCGACGACGTGACCGAGCGCGATGCCCGGCGCGAAAACGTCCGTGGTCGTCCACAGCGGCAAGCCGACCCTGCGAATGTAGATCAGCGCCACGGTGACCGCGAGGATCAGACCGCCGTAGAAGACGCCGCCGGAACGGGCGAGCGTCAGCAGCTCGCGTGGGTTCGAGGTGAAGGCGCGGAAGTCGGTGATCAGCAGCAGGAGCTTGGCGCCGACCAGCGCGCTGATGATGATGTAGATCCCGAGATCGAGGACGCGATTGGCGTCGAGCCCCCGCTTCTTCGCCCGTACCATCGCCAGCTTCAAACCGAAGAGATACGCCGCGGCGAGCAGCACGCCGTAGGTGTAGACGGTGATCGGGCCGAAGCTGCCGATCGACCACGGCAGCTCAAACAGTCTTGGATACATGCGGTCCTGTCGTGAGCATATCGAGAATCAGCATCGTGACGCCGACCGAAATCGCCGAGTCGGCCACGTTGAACGCCCAGAAGTGATGCGTTTTCCAATAGACGTCCACAAAGTCGACCACTGAGCCGCTGAGCACGCGATCGATCAGGTTGCCGGCGGCGCCGCCGATGATCAGCGCCAGGCCGAAACGCGCGATCAGCTGATGGTGCGCGAGGCTGGCGGCGTAGAACCCGACGCCGACGAGCGCCGCGGTGGCAATCACCGCGATGATCACCGTCTTGAACGGGAAGTCGGCGCCGTTGAGAATCCCGAACGCGGCGCCGCTGTTCAGCGCGTGGGTGATGTCCAGGAACCCGGGAATAATCGTCACGCTCTCGTGGACCGGCACCGAGGCGCGGACCATCGCTTTGGTCGCCTGATCGACGCCGACGATGACCATCGGCAGCACGAACTCGATCAAACGCTGCGGCGTCGGCGCCGCCGCCTGTTCGCCGGACACGATCTCTTCCAGCGCGTTATCCATGGACCGTCTCGGCGAGCGCGTCCTGGCAGCGGTCGCAGAGTCCCGCCGAAGCCGGCGCGCTGGAGACCGCTGGCACGATCCGCCAGCAGCGTTCGCATTTCACCCCGCTGGCGCGCTCGATCACGATCTTGGCAGACGCCTGCCCTGAGCGCGCGCCGTTGTCGTCGCCAGTCGAAGGGTCCGTTGTCGACGGCCGCACTTCCACCTCCGAGACGATGAACAGCATCGGCAGCTGCTTGGCGTACTGTTCGAGCAGCGGCAGCTCGTTTGCGGTCGCCGAGATCACGACCTTCGCCTGCAGCGAGCTGCCGATCTGCTTGTTCTTCCGCAGCGGCTCGATCTGCGCCAGCACCTGCTCGCGCAGCGCGACCAGCGTGTTCCAGCGCTCGACCAGCGCCGGATCCGCGAGGGCCTCGAGGCTCTCGACGGTCGGGAACAGCGCCATGTGCACCGACTCCTCGCGGGCGCCCGGGGTGTGGCGCCACAGCTCGTCCGCGGTGAAGGACAGGATCGGCGCCAGCAGGCGCGTGAGCCCGTCGGCCATCAGGTAGAGCGCGGTCTGCGCCGAGCGCCGCTCTCGCGACCCGGCCGCCAGCGTATACAGACCGTCCTT
>DATASG010000213.1:0-5764 GCA_036269295.1 Vicinamibacterales bacterium
CCTTGCTGGAGCAGGAGCTGTTCGAGCGGCTGATCGGCGTCAGCGGGATCGGCGCCAAGGTGGCGCTCGCAGTGCTCTCGGGCATCGAGCCCCAGGATCTGATTCGTGCGATCGAGCACGGCGATCTCGCCCGCCTGACCGCGATCCCCGGTGTCGGCAAGAAGACGTCCGAGCGCATCGTCCTCGAGCTGAAGGATCGCCTGCCGCGCGCGCCGGCGACGGTGGCAGCCGCCGGCGCCGCCGCGCCGGCCGCGTCCGCGGTACGCGACGACGTGGTCTCGGCGCTCGTGAACCTGGGGTATCATCGGCCTCTCGCCGAGAAAGCCGCTGAAGCCGCGATCAAGACGATCGGGTCGTCCTCCGACGCCGGCTTCGAGCGCCTCTTGAGACAGGCGTTACGGGAAGTGGCCAAGTGACGGACGACCGCCTCGTGACCGCGGCGCGGGTGGACGAAGACGCCCAGTACGAGGCGGGACTTCGGCCGCGC
Source organism: Vicinamibacterales bacterium (assembly GCA_036269295.1). Taxonomy (GTDB): domain Bacteria; phylum Acidobacteriota; class Vicinamibacteria; order Vicinamibacterales; family CAVVIG01; genus CAVQFC01. The sequence goes on from DATASG010000213.1 coordinate 488, forward strand.
CTGCTCGACGAATACATCGGCCAGGATCGGATCCGCGAGCAGCTGCAGGTGGCGATCGCCGCCGCGAAGCAGCGCGGCGAGCCGCTCGATCACGTGCTGCTGAACGGACCGCCGGGTCTGGGCAAGACCACGCTGGCCTACGTGATCGGCAACGAGATGGGTGTGCCGGTACGGGCGACGTCGGGCCCAGCGATTGAAAAGCCCGGCGATCTGGTCGGCATCGTCACCAACCTGGCGGCGAACGAGGTGCTCTTCATCGACGAGATCCACCGCATGTCGCCGGCGGTCGAGGAAATCCTCTACCCGGCGCTCGAGGACTACGAGGTGGATATCGTGATCGGCCAGGGGCCGAGCGCGCGGACGATGAAAATGCGGCTCGAGCGCTTCACTCTGATCGGCGCCACCACGCGCACCGGGCTGCTGACCTCGCCGCTGCGATCGCGGTTCGGCATCACCCACCGGCTGGAGTTCTACGCCCCGGCGGATCTGGAGGAGATCGTGCGCCGGTCGGCCAAGATCCTGGACGTGCCGATCGACGATGCAGCGGCGGTGGAGATCGCGCGGCGCGCGCGCGGCACGCCGCGGATCGTCAACCGGCTGCTGCGGCGGGTGCGCGACTACGCGCAGGTGCGCGCCAACGGCTCGATCACGATCGAGGTCGCGCGGGCGGCGCTGAAGCTGCTGCAGGTGGACGAGAACGGGTTCGACGAAGTGGATCGCAAGCTGCTGCTGACGATCATCGACAAATTCGGCGGCGGCCCCGTCGGCTTGAACACCATCGCGGCGGCGATCAGCGAGGAGCAAGACGCAATCGAGGACATCTACGAGCCGTATCTGATTCAGGCCGGCTTCCTGGACCGCACGCCCCGCGGCCGCAAGGCCACTTCGCTGGCCTACGGCTATTTCGGGCTTCCGGTGCCGGTTGAACAACGAAGGGACTCACGACTGTGGTGACCGCTGCCTCGACAGACTCAGCGCCAGGCCGCAAGGCCCCACGCATCGGCGGACGGCCGGCGACGATCGCGTCGCTGGCGACCTACGTGCCGCCGCGGCTGCTGACCAATGCCGATCTCGAGAAGATGGTCGACACCACCGACGAGTGGATCCTGCAGCGGACCGGCATCCGCCAGCGGCACATCGTCGATCCGGGCGTGGCGACGTCGGATCTCGGCAAAGAGGCTGCGATTCAGGCGATCGCGAACGCCGGGCTGACGCCGGCCGACATCGGCATGGTCATCTGCGGGACGGTGACGCCGGACATGATGTTTCCCAGCACGGCCTGCCTGATCCAGCACAAGATCGGCGCCGACAACGCCTGGGGATTCGACCTGAGCGCGGCCTGCTCAGCGTTCACGTATTCGCTCACGACGGCGTGCCAGTTCGTGGCGACCGGTGCGCACGAGCACGTGCTGGTGGTCGGCGCCGACGTGATGTCGAGCATCATCGACTACAAGGATCGTGCGACCTGCGTCATCTTCGGCGACGGCGCCGGCGCGGTGGTCGTGTCGGCGGCGGCGCCGGGCGGCCCGCAGATTCTGGATTTCGAGCACGAGATCGACGGCGGCGGCGGCGCGGCGCTGTGCATGCCGGCGGGCGGCAGCCTGCAGCCGGCGTCGCACCAGACGGTCGATCATCGTCTCCACTACGTCAAGCAGGATGGCCAGACGGTATTCAAGTTCGCGGTCCGGAAAACGGAGGAGATCGCGCGCCGGCTGCTCGATCGCAATGGGCTGACCGCGGCCGACATCGATCTGTTCGTGTCGCACCAGGCGAACCGGCGGATCATCCAGGCGGCGACTGAAAAGCTCGGCGTCGATCCGACCAAGGTCATCATCAACATCGAGCGCTTTGGCAACACGACGGCGGCGACGATCCCGCTGGCGCTGCACGATGCGCTGGCATCGGGCCGGCTGAAGAAGGGCCAGCTGGTGCTGCTCGCGTCGGTGGGAGCCGGATTCACGGTCGGAGCCGTCCTCCTGCGGTGGGGGTTTTAGGGTTCTAGGGTTCTAGGGTTCTAGGGTTCTAAGGTTCTAAGGTTCTAAGGTTCTAAGGTTCAAAAGTTCTCGATTCTCAGTTGTGACCGGACGCATCTTCTTACTGTCACCCGCCAACTGCGGCGGCGCGCGTGCGAGGCAGGCGCTCTCACCGAACGCGCAGTTCGCGCTCGCGGCGGCGCTCCGCTCCTCCGATGGCGCGCCGCTGGGCGAACTGTTCAGTTTCGTCAGCGGTCTCTATTTCCGGGGCAAGCTGACCTACGCGCGCCGTTTCGCGCGGCCGGCGGATCCAGACAACCCGGTGGTCGGCAGCGGCATCCACATCATTACCGCCAATGCGGGGCTGCGCAGCCCGGATACGCTGGTGACCCGAGCGGCCGTACAGGCATTCGGGCAGGGCGACATCGACGCCAACAACGCGCGCTACCGCCGTCCGCTCGAGGCAAGCGCACGCGCCCTGCTCGCTGAAACCGGCGCCGACTGCGAGGTGGTGCTGCTCGGCAGCGTGGCGTCGCCGAAATACGTCGATATCCTGACCGCCATCTTCGGCGCGCGCCTGCTCTTTCCGATCGCGTTCGTCGGTCGCGGCGACATGAGCCGCGGCGGGCTGCTGTTGAGGCACGCGAGCAACGGCACAGAGCTCGACTATGTGCCGGTGCTCGGCGCGGCGCTGCATGGCGCGCGGCCCGCCAAGCTTCCGCCGCCGGCGCGAATGGCAGGACCACAGGAACGGAGCACGCAAGGCAGGAGTGCAGGAGGCGGCATGGCAGAAACCAAAGGACACGGGTCGCAGGGTGGATAGCTTTCGGCCTTTCTTCCATCGCGCGGTTCTGCCGTGCCCCGATCGCTAGTCATCCCGCGTGATCAAGATCACGCGGTCATCGCAGTGGACGGAAAGGAGGTCCGGCTCACCAACCTCCGCAAAATCTTCTGGCCGGAGCTCGCGCTCACCAAAGGCGACCTGATCCAGTACTACGCCGACGTCTCGGCGGTGCTGTTGCCGCACATCCGCAACCGCGCGATGGTGATGAAGCGATACCCGCACGGCGCCGCAGGCGAATTCTTCTTCATGAAGCGCGCGCCCTCGCCGCGGCCGCCGTGGATCAAGATCTGCGCGATCGATCACGGCTCGAAAGGCGTCATCGACTTTCCGATGATCCAGGATCGCCCGGCGCTGCTGTGGGTCATCAACCTCGGCTGCATCGATCTCAACCAGTGGTACGCAACCTGCGACGATGTCGACAAGCCGGACTACGTTCATTTCGATCTGGATCCCGGCGCCGGCGCCGGCTTCGATCGCGTGCTCGAGACCGCGATGGTCGTCCGCGAGTCTCTCGAGGCGCTGAAAATGCCGTCGCTGGCCAAAACGACGGGATCGAAGGGGCTGCACGTGTACGTGCCAATCGTGCGAGGGCCTGAACAAGGCGAGGTGCGGACATTTGCGCATGTGCTGGCGCAAGAATTGGCGCGGCGGCACCCGGCCCTGATCACGGCGGAGTATCGGGTCGCGAAGCGGCCGCGCGGCCGCGTGCTGGTGGACTACAACCAGAACCGGTGGGGCAGCACGCTGGCGTCGGTCTATTCCGTCCGGCCACGGCCGGAGGCGACCGTCTCGACGCCGGTGACCTGGAGGGAAATCGAGCAGGGGGTTCGCATCGAGGACTTCACGCTGAAGAACGTCCCGGCCCGGGTCGCAGAGGTCGGCGACCTGTGGAAGGCACTGCTCGGGGCGCGTGGCCGCTTCAACCTGTCGCACTACATGTAATATTTCGGCATGCCGCGGGTGACACGCCGGGAATTCATCGGCACCGCGGCCGCCACGGCCGCCGTCGCCGGAAGCAGCGTCCTGGCGTCGCGGTCGGCGGCGCCGGGTTCCAGCGCGCGCTTCATCCTCGCTGAAGGTGCAGGCCACGGCTGGGGTTCCCAGACACCGGCGATGCCGAAGCCGATGAACATCATTGCCGAACGGTACGTGAAGCTTGTGCTCGCCGTGGGGCAGCACGATGCCGACTACGTCGACGCGTTCTACGGACCCGCCGAATGGAAGACGGAGGCCGAGCGGCGGAAAATGCCGATCAACGAGATCGGCGCCGCGGCCGAGCGTCTGGTCGCCGACATCCCCACCTTGTCCGACGCCGACCGTCGCGACGAGCTGGCGCAGCTGCGCCACGACTACCTGAAGCGGCAGCTCGAGGCCTTGCGCACGCGCGTGCGCATGCTCGAAGGGACGAAGTTGACCTTCGACGAGGAATCCCGCGCGCTCTACGACGCGGTCGCGCCAGTGCACGCCGAGTCGTACTTCACCGAGACGCTGAAAGAGCTCGACGGCCTGCTCCCAGGCGATGCCCCGCTGGTCGATCGCTACGACGCCTTCCGCCAGAGGTTCATCATCCCGCCCGACCGACTGGTCCGCGTCTTCGACCGCGCCGTCGCCGAAGGCCGGGCGCGCACGCTGGCGCATGTGAAGCTGCCATCGACCGAGAGCTTCACCGTCGAGTACGTCACCAACAAGCCGTGGAGCGGTTACAACTGGTACCAGGGCAACTATCGCAGCCTGATCCAGGTCAACACCGATCTGCCGATCTACATCGATCGTGCGATCGATCTCGCGTGCCACGAAGGCTACCCGGGCCATCACGTGTATAACGCGCTGCTCGAGCAGCATCTGGTGCGCGAGCGCGGCTGGGTCGAGTTCACGGTCTATCCGTTGTTCTCGCCGCAGTCGTTGATTGCGGAGGGCACCGCCAACTACGGCATCGAGGTCGCCTTTCCCGGCGGCGAGCGCGCCGCATTCGAGCGCGACGTGCTCTACCCGGAAGCTGGGCTGGCCGCATCGCAGGCCGCCGGCTACGCGCGTGTCCAGGCGCTGGTCGACCGTCTTGCCTACGCCGGCAACGAGGCGGCGCGGACGTACCTGAATGGCGCCGCCGACCGCAAGCAGGCCACCGCGTGGCTGTCGCAGTACGCGATGATGTCGCCGGTACGGGCGGAGCAGCGGACGCGGTTTTTCGACACCTACCGCAGCTACGTGATCAATTACAACCTGGGAACAGATCTGGTCAAACAGTATGTGGAGTCGCGGGCGGGCGTTGCGGCGCAGCCCGCCGGGCGCTGGGACCAGTTCGTGCGGCTGCTGGCGTCGCCCCGCCTGCCTTCCGGCCTGCGCTGATGGCGCTGCGATTCCGCGGGCGTCCAGCCAAATAGGCATTTTATGTTCGATAGACGGACATATGTTCTCTTTTAGAACTAAACTGACATACTTGACAATTTACTCAGCAAAATG
>DATASG010000214.1:0-4417 GCA_036269295.1 Vicinamibacterales bacterium
GCGTAGACGCAGGTGTTGGCCGTGCCCAGGTCAATGGCCAGGTCACTCGAAAACAGCGAAAGCATCGAACGAAGACTCAAACGGATCTCCTTGTCGTCGTTGGTCGTTGGTCGTGGGTCATTGGTCGTTGGCCATTGGTTGTCGTCGTTGGGCGCTGGTCGTGCGTCGTGAGTCGGTGGTCATCGGTCGTGGACGGTTCGTCGAATGCGTCAAGGTGCGCAGTTGCGTGCAGTGCTCGCGACCAATGACTAACGACCAGTGACGAACGACAACGACAGGGACCAAGTCATGTATCGGTGGGATCGACCGCGGCCTGAATACCGTTCTTGCCGGAATCCTTGACCCTGTACATCGCCTTGTCGGCGGCCTGTACCAGCTCCTCCGATGAGTTGGCGACGTCGGGCAGGGTGGCGACCCCGACCGAGACGGTGAGGTGAATGTTGAGCCCGTCGCCGGCCAGAAATTGATGCGCGGCGATGCGCTCGCGGATGCGTTCGCCGACCGCGTAGGCGCCCTCGCCGCCGGTGTCGGGCAGGACCAGGGCGAACTCGTCGCCGCCGAACCGGGAAACCACGTCGGTCTCCCGGGCGCTGCTGCGGATGACCGCCGCCGCCTCGACCAGCGCCCTGCTGCCGAACAGGTGGCCGTGCGTGTCGTTGACGTCCTTGAAGCCGTCGAGATCGATGAACAGCAGCGACAACGGGCGACCGCTGCGCGAGGCGCGTTTGGTTTCGCGGCGCAGCACCAGGTTCAGGTACCGCGAGTTGTAGAGATGCGTGAGATCGTCGGTGACCGACAGCGCCTCGGCGCGCTTCAGCAGCAGCGCGTTGTCGAGGGCGACGGACGCCGGTTCCAGCAGGATGCGCAGCGCACGCAGCATGTTCTCCGACAGGCGCGGCTCGCGCGCCGACGGCAGCCGATCGAGCCCGACCAGCGCACCGACGCGGCGTCCGCGGCAACCCAGCGGAAACGCGATCACCGCGCCAACAGCCGCATCGCTGACGCGCGCGTCGTGGGTGAGATCGGCGGTGACGAATTCCTGGTTGCGATGCATGACCCAGGTGGCGATCGCGTACACGGCCGGTCCCATCTCGGGGGTCAGGCCGCGATCCGCCAGCACCGACAACTGGCCGGATAGATCGGCGGAGACCACGGCCCAGCACGGCGCGGGCACCCACGTCGCGCCGCGATCGACGATCACCTCGGCGATCTTGGACGGCTCGAGGGTGGCGTTGACGCCCCGCACGATGTCGATGAGCGCCTCGCGGCGCTCGATGCGGCTGCGCAGCGCGCGCTGAAACACACGCAGCCGTGTCGCCAGATCCAGGCCGGGCGTCGTGAGCGAGATTTCGCTCGCGCGACGCAGCTTGGATCCGCTCTTACCGGCGGGACCGACCGCCTGGTACAACGCGACCGGCATGCGAGGGGCTCGACTGGCTGAAGACATCAGCTAAGTGCTTCTATCCTCGATAAATATAGCACATCGGCCGCTTGTAACTGCTTGCCACATCGTAAGTTCCTAGCCTAAAATGGTGGTTTCAAGGTGGCTCAATGACGATGCTCGATCGGATGCGCCGCCATCGGGACTGGCTCAAGTGGAGCCTGGGCCTGGTGTGCGTGGCGTTTGTCCTTTTTTACATTCCTGATTTTCTGCGCGGCAGCGGCGCCGACGCCGCCTCGGGCGATACCGTCGCCAAAGTCGAAGGACGGGAGATCACGAGCGCCGACTTCCGGCGCACCTATCAAGCTCAGCTGCAAGCCTATCGCTCGGCCTACGGCGGCAACATGAACGACCAGCTGCTCAAGCAGCTCGGCGTCGAGCAGCAGATTCTGCAGCAGATGGTCGACGAGCGCGCCGCCTTGGCCGAAGCGGAGCGGATCGGCATCAAGGTCAGCGACGAGGAAGTACGACAGCGTATCTTCGCCATGCCCGCGTTCCAGGAGAACGGCGGCTTCATCGGCGACGCGCGCTACCAGCAGCTGCTGCGCATGCAGCGCCCGCCGATGGTCCCCTCCGAGTTCGAGGACAACATCCGGCACGGCTTAGCCGTCGAGAAACTGCGCGGCTCGTTGACCGACTGGCTGTCGGTGAACGACACGGATCTCGAGAAGGAATACCGTCGCCGCAACGACAAGGTGAAGCTCGCCGTCGTCAGCTTCACCGCCGACAGCTTCCGCGCGCAGGTGAGCGCGAGCGATGCCGAGGTGGCGACCTACTTCGCCGGCCACCAGAACGACTTCAAGATTCCCGAGAAGCGCAAGATTCGCTATCTGCTGCTCGACATCGAGGCGCTGCGCGCCAAGACCGTCGTGCCGGCGTCCGACATCGAGCGCGAGTACAACAACAACAGCGAGCAGTACACGACCCCGGAGCAGGTGCGCGCCAGCCACATCCTCCTCAAGACCGAAGGCAAGGACGACGCGGCCGTCAAGGCGAAGGCCGAGGAGCTGCTGAAACAGGCCAGGGCCGGCGCCGACTTCAGCGAGCTCGCGAAGAAGAACTCCGAGGACGAGGCCAGCGCCAAGAATGGCGGCGATCTCGACTACTTCGGGCGCGGGCGCATGGTGCCGGAATTCGATCAGGCCGTGTTCGCGATGCAGCCGGGAACCATCAGCGATGTGGTGAAGACGCAATACGGGTACCACATCATCAAGCTGGTCGACAAGAAGAACGCGACCACCCGGCCGCTCGCTGAAGTGCGCCAGCAGCTGAACGATCAGCTCGCCTACCAGCGCGCCCAGGCGCAGGCGGCCGATCTCGCACAGAACCTCGAGAAGCAGATCAAGACGCCCGCCGATCTCGACAAGGTCGCGAAGGCCCAGAGCCTCGCCGTCCAGGAATCGGGCTTCTTCGCCCGAGACGAGCCGATCCTGGGCCTCGGGCCCTCGCCCGAAGCGGCGAACAAGGCGTTCGACATGAAGACCGGCGAGGTGTCCGGACCGCTGCGTGCCTCTCGAGGGTTCGTTTTCGAGACGCTGGTCGCGAAGCAGGATCCCTATGTGCCCAAGGTCGACGAGGTGAAGGATCGCGTGCGCGACGAGGTTGTCAAGCAGAAGGCGCGCGACCTGAGCAAGCAGAAGGCGGCGGAGCTCGCGGCGAAGCTGAAGTCGGCGCCCGACTTCGAGAAGATGGCCAAGGCCGCCGGTGTGGAGGCCAAGACCACCGACCTCATCAGCCAGGATTCACCGATTCCGGATCTCGGCGTCGCCCCGGCGGTCGAGGATGCAGCGTTCAAGCTCGCGGTCGGCGCGGTCAGCGACCCGATCGCGACCGACAACGGCACCGCGGTCATCAAGGTGCTCGAGAAGAAGTCGGTGACGCCCGAAGAGTGGACCTCGTCGAAGGACCGCTTCCGCGATGAGCTGCTGACCGATCGCCGCAACCGCTTCTTCTCCGCCTACATGGTCAAGGCGAAGCAGAAGATGAAGATCGAAGTCAACCGCGAAGCGCTGCAGCGCGCCGCCTCTTAACCGGGAACTCAGGGAAAGAGGGAGCGAGGCCCTTCTTCCTCGCTATCTGACAAACGTAAACGGCAGCAGCGCCAACGGCTCGCCGCGGCGGAATATCGCGAACGGGCCGCGCATGATCCTGATCGCGTCGATCTCGCCGCTCGACAGGTTGGTATTCAACCAGGCGCTGATCGCCGCCGATTGCGCCACGTCGCCTGACCCGCTGAACTGCTCCGACAGCAGCTCGTAGAAGCTCTTGCGCGGCGGATACACCACCAACTCAACGTCGCTGTCCGCCGCAATCTTGGCGCGCTGCTTGGCCACCGCGACCGCGCGATCCAGCCCGCCGAGTTCGTCCACCAGCCCGTTCTGTTTCGCCTGGCGGCCCGTCCACACTCGCCCCTGCGCCAGCGCGTCAATCTTTTCCGGCGTGCTGTGCCGCGACTCGGCGACTTTTTCCACGAACTGGTCGTAGAACGACTGCAGTTGCTCCTGCAGCTTCACCAGCTCCTCCGCGTTGTAGGGACGCGCCGGGCCGTTGATCTCGGCGTGCTTGCCGATGCTGGTCGACTCGATCTTCGCGCCCAGCTTCTCGTAGACACCACCGGTCACGAACTTGCCGCCGAAGATGCCGATCGATCCGGTGAGCGTCGACGGCTGCGCCACGATCACCTGTGCCGGCATCGCGATGTAGTAGCCGCCCGACGCCGCCAGATCGGACATCGACACTACCAGCGGCCGATCGGCGCGCTCGGTCTTGGTGATCATCAGCTCGCGCCAGATCGCGTCGGAGGCCGACGCCGACCCGCCGGGGCTGTCGACCCGCACCACGATCGCCTTCACCAGCGGATCGCGCCGCGCCTGGCGGATGTACTCGATCAGCGTCTCCGATCCGGCGACCGCGCCGTTGACCGGGTCGTAGCCGCTCTTGCCGCCGTTGATCGTGCCAGTCGCATAGATCACGGCG
>DATASG010000215.1:0-1961 GCA_036269295.1 Vicinamibacterales bacterium
CCGCGCGCGCGCCGTCACTGACACGGCCGCTGCCGCTGGCGACGGAGGCATGAGGTGGTGACCACCCGAGAGATCGCCATCGCGCGGAGCGTCGTCTACGCCTCGCTGTTCGACTATCCGCTCACGCTCGAACAGCTCCACCACGCGCTGATCGAGTCCGACCAGACCCGTCCGGAGATCCTCGCCGTCTACGAGGGCAGCGCGCTGCTGCAGGGCATCATCGAGTACCGCGATGGGTTCTTCTTTCCGAGGGGACGGGGCGGCCTGATCGCGGAACGCCGGCGGCGGGAAGCGCGCAGCGATTTGTTTCTCGCCCAGCACCGGCTGGCGCTGCGCCTGATTTGCGCGCTGCCGTTCACACGTCTGGTCGCGCTCTCGGGGAGCATCGCCCATCGCAACCTCGAGCCGAACGGCGATCTCGATCTGTTCATCGTGACGCGCGGGCCGCGGGTCTGGACGGTCACGGTCATGCTGCTGGTGGTGACCCGATTGCTGCGCCGGCGCCGCACCATTTGCGCCAACTTCCTGGTCGCCGATTCACACCTGGCGGTCGACCAGCCGGATCTGTTCACGGCAAATCAGATCATCCACCTGCAGCCGATCGCCGGCGCCGCGATGATCGAGCGCCTGCGCGAAGCCAACCCGTTCGTCTGCCAGTGCTATCCGAACAGCGGGACCAGACTGCCGCAGCCGCCGCTCGTCGACGCAGGCAGCCGCGCGCTTGCCCTCGTCCAGCGCGCGCTGGAAGCCGTCCTTCGCCTGCCGTCGCCGCTCGTCGAACGCGCGTGCCGCGAGGCCTATGCGTGGCACCTGCGGCGCCGCGCCAAGTCGTGGCGCTCGCCCGATCAGGTTCGCTTGCAGTCAGACTACTTGAAGCTCCACACGCGCAGCCACCGCCATGCGGTGCTCGACCGATTCCAGGCAACCGTTGATACACTGATGCAGATGACCCAGTCGCCGCGTCACGACGACCTGTTTGCGATGTTTCCGGACCTGCCGGGGCTGCGGAAGCGGACACCGGCCGAGCAGATGGAGCGCGTCCAGCGCCAGGTGCAGGACACCCGCGACCGCGCTGGCGCGAACATCCTTCGCCAGCAGGCCGCGTCGGAACGCGTCCGCGCTGCCGTCACCCGGCGCCGTCGCTGACCTGTAATCGGAAGAAACCGCAGAGAACGGCGAGCGCGGAGACCGCGGCTTCTTCTTCCCCGGCTATCGCGTCGTCGTGACCGACGCGCCGCAGGCGCGCGGGTCTCCGGAGTCCATCCCCCGCTTGAACCACGCCACACGCTGAGCCGACGAGCCGTGCGTGAACCGATCCGGCATCACGCGGCCGGTCGACATCTTCTGCAGCCGGTCGTCGCCGATGGCCGCGGCGGCGCGCAGCGCTTCGTCCACGTCACCCGGATCGAGCTCGACCTTCCCGGCTTGCGCTCGTCCAGGTTGCGACGCGGCGTGGCCCCAGACACCGGCGAAGCAGTCGGCCTGGAGCTCCAGCGCGACCGACGCGCTATCGGCGCCGGTACGGCGATCGCTCGACGCGCGCTCGTTCAGGCCGAGCAGGTTCTGGACGTGGTGACCGAGCTCGTGCGTGATCACGTACGCCTGCGCAAAGTCGCCTGGAGCGCCCAGTGTCTGGGCCAGCTCGTTGAAGAACCCAAGATCCAGGTAGACCTGGCCGTCCTCGGGACAATAGAACGGCCCGGTCGCCGCCTGGGCGAACCCGCACGCGGACTGAATGGAGTCGCGAAACAAGGTCACCTTGGTCCGCCGGTACCTCGAGCCGAGTTTCTCCGCCCACATGTCCTGCGCGTCTTTGGTCACGGCGGCGACTTCGTCGACGAGCCGCTCTTCCGCCGGGGAGCTGGAGACTCGCCCGTCGGTGCCGACCGACTGCGTCGGCACCGATGTATCGGTACCCAGCAGCGAGAACAGGTTGGTGCCGCTGAGCCAACTCAAGACCA
>DATASG010000216.1:0-5949 GCA_036269295.1 Vicinamibacterales bacterium
TCCTGAATTCCGCGATCGCCGGCTCGAGCCGATCGGCCTCCATCAGCAGGCTGCCGAGGTCATAGTGTACCGAGGCGTCGGTTGGGTTGATCTGCGCCGCGCGACGGAAATGCGGAATAGCCTCGTCGTAGCGATGCGCCATGCCGAGGGCGTTGCCCAGGTTGAGGTGCGACTGCGCCGAGTCGGGATCGAGCTCCAACGCGGCGCGGAACTCGGCGATCGCTTCGTCCCCGCGCCCCTCGTCGACCAGCGCGATCCCCAGGTTGTTGTGGACGTCGACCGAGGCGGGAATGGTCTGGAGGGCGGCGCGGAAGTGATCGACCGCCTCCGCCGGCTTGCCGGCCTGCAGCAGCGCGTTGGCGAGGTTGTATTCCGCGTCCGGATATTCAGGCCGCATGCGCAGGGCCTGCTGGTAGGTCGCGATCGCCCCGGCGAGGTCGCCTTGTGCCCGCAGGCTCGTCGCGAGGTTGTTGTAGGCCGGTGGGAACTCGGGTGAGAGCGCAATCGCGCGGTGGTAGTGGTCGATCGCCTCGTCGAGTCGCCCCTCGGACTGCAGGGCGGTGCCGACGTTGGTCTCGGTGACCGCGCGCATCAGCGTCGTCGACAGGATCGGCCAATTGCAGAAGACCGCGACGGCGGCGACTGCCCCGAGCGCCCACGCGGGATCGGCCCGGCGCACGTACTCGCGCGCGCCGGCGACGCCGGCGGCGGCAAAGAGAATGAGCAGCGGCACCAGCGGGTAGCGGTAGCGCGCGAAGACGTAGAAGACGACGACGCTCGCGGCATACGCCAGCGTCATCGCGTACAGGACCCAGATCCGCGCCCGCATCCGCCAGGTGACGATGACGCCGAACAACGCCAGCGGCACCAGGATGCCGAAGTGTCCGGCGACGCCGCCAAGGCGCAGCGGCAGCGACCATTCCGCGTGGGCCTCCTGGCTCTCGGTGTCGACCATTTCGGTGGCGTTCCAGAGCAGCGCAACCTTTCGCGCCATCAGCGCCAGCCACGCGCCGGGGCGCGAGGTGACGAAGTCGAGGGCCTTGTCCGACCAGTAGCCCGACACTTCCGCCGGCGTCAGCCGCTTCCCGAGCGCGCGCTCCGCGAGCTCGGTCGCGTCCTGACGCTCGAACTCTGGCGCGCCGCGGCCGAATCGCAGCGACTGGTAGGTGCCGTCGGCCGCCGGGTTGTTGCCGATGTAGAAGTTCGGGCCGAACTGCGATGTCGTGACATAGAATCCGCCGCCGACGTAGGCATTCCGCCCCGCCACCGGGACAAGCACGATCGCAAGGCCGGCCAGAAACATTCCAGCCGTGCGCCCGGCCAGCCCCCAGCCCTGCCGCCTCCGCTTGCGTGGTGAGTCCGCAAGCTGCGGCGAGCCCAGCCCCTGCACGATGATCCACGCCAGGATGACCAGGATGAAAACGAGCGCGTTCTCGCGCGTCAGCGCCAGGCCGCCCATTGTCAGACCTAGCGCCAGGTACAGAAAAAACCGCTTTGCGGTCTTTGCGGTTTTTTCCGATCGTGAAATCAGCCAGAGCGCCAGGCAGACGAAGAAGACGTCGAGGACCGACTTCTGCAGCAGGCCGTCGAAGAAGATCGCCGGCGCGTAGAGCGCCAGCATCAGGCCCGCGACCATGCCGGCCCGGCGCGAGAACAGCCGCGCCCCGGCCAGGGCGAGCAGCGCGCACGACGCCGATCCGATCAACGCCTGGACGAGGCGGACCAGGAACAGGTGGCGGCCGGCGACCGCGTAGATGACGCCGAGCAGGTAGGGATACAGCGGCGCCTGGTAGAACACCTCGTGGCCGAGCCACTCGCCGCCGGCAATCCGCCGCGCCCACTCGTCGTAGCCGCGCGAGTCGCCCATCAGCAGCGCGAAGAACGGCGACCGCCGCATCTGCCACAGGTGCGCGAGCCGCACCAGCAGCGCGATGCCGAACACCACGATCGCGAACCAGGCTCGGCCTTCCGCAACGGTATCGGTGACGGCCGGCGGCGCAGGTGCGTGATGCGCAGTCCCGCCTTTTTTCCGGGCCAAGGTTGGTATGCTAGCCCAGCATGTTCCGAAGATGGAACCGCCGCGCGCCCCGGGTTGGCGCGGATCGCGGAGAAGAACCTTCTCGGCGTTCTCTGCGGCCTTTGCGGTCTCTGCGGTCCCTTCTTCTTTTCGTGATCGCCGCGTCGCCGCCGCTCGCCTACGCCCAGCCGCAGCTCACGTTCAGCAAGGACATCGCGCCGATCATCTGGTCCCGCTGCGCCTCCTGCCATCGTCCCGGCGACATCGGCCCGTTTAGCCTGATCACCTACGAGGACGTGCGGCGGCATGCGGCGCAGATCGCGACCGTCACCGCGCGGCGGATCATGCCGCCGTGGAAGCCGGTCGAGGGCAAAGGCAGTTTTCAAAGCGAGCGCCGGTTGACCGATGCCGAGCTGCGGTCGCTGCAGCAGTGGATTGCGAGCGGTGCGCCGGAGGGGGAACCATCGCTCTTGCCACGACCGCCGGACACGACCGATGGCTGGCGGCTCGGCACGCCCGATCTTGTGGTGCGCATGGCCGAGGAATACACGGTGCCGGCAGACGGCGGCGACGTCTTCCGCAGCTTCGTGATGCCGATTCCGGTCACGGTGGCACGTTACGTCCGCGCCGTCGAGTTTCATCCAGGCAATGCCAGGGTGGTGCATCACGCGAATCTCGGCGTCGACCGCACCCGGTCGTCGCGTCAGCTCGACGCCCGCGATCCCGAGCCGGGCTACTCCGGCAGCATGGAACGTGACGCACGCTATCCGGAGGGGCAGCTCCTCGGATGGACGCCGGGACAAGCGCCGCATCCGGCGCCGGCCGGGACGCAGTGGCGTCTCGAGCCGGGGAGCGATCTCGTCGTGCAGCTGCACTTCCAGCCGACCGGGAAGGTCGAACGCGTGGCCGTGACCGTCGGCTTCTTCTTCACCGATGAGCCCCCGACGCGCACGCCGGTCGGCTTGCGCCTCGGAAGCGAGACGATCGAGATCGAGCCAGGCGCGCGCGACTACGTCGTCGCCGATCGCTATCAGCTGCCGGTGGACGTCGAGGTGTTGGCGGTTCAGCCCCACGCCCACAACCTCGCTCGACGGATGGAGGCGAAGGCGGAGTTGCCCGATGGCACCAGCCGGTGGCTGATCGCGATCGACGACTGGGATTTCCGCTGGCAGGATGTGTACCGATATGCGGCGCCGTTCGTGCTGCCCAAAGGCACCACGCTCTCGATGCGCTACACCTACGACAACTCCGCCGGCAACCCGCGCAACCCGCATCGTCCGCCCGCGCGGGTGGTCTGGGGGCAGAACACGTCGGACGAGATGGGCGATCTCTGGGTGCAGGTGATCCCGCGTGCCGCCGCGGACGAACCGATCCTGACCGCTGACTTCCGCCGCAAGGCCCACAGCGAGGATCTGGCGGCGTACACGAAGCTGCTGCTGCAGGATCCCGCAAACCCGCTTCGCCATGACGCCGTCGCCAGCCTCTATCTCGATGCCGGGATGCTGGACGAGGCGATCGTCGAGTACCGGGAGTCGTTGCGGCTCAATCGGGAGTCGGCGCCGACCCAATACAACCTCGGCTTCGCGCTGGCGGCACGCGGCCGCCGCGGCGACGCGATCGCCGCGTTCGAGGAGGCACTGCGAATCGATCCCGCCTATGCGCAGGCGCACAACAATCTCGGCGCGCTGCAGCAGATCGCTGGCCGGCAGGAAGAGGCGTTGGAGCACTTTCGCCGCGCCGTGGCGCTCAGGCCCGATAACGTGGAGGCGCACGCCAACCTGGGACAGCTCCTCTCGATCCGCGGGCGCGCGGTGGAGGCGGTGGCGCAGTTTGCCGAGGCGCTCGCGCTGAGGGGTGACAACGTCCAGGCGCTCACCGGGCTCGCGTGGATCCGGGCGACCGCCTCGGATCCGGCGCTTCGGGACCCGGTTGAGGGGATCCGGCTGGCCGAGCGCGCCGACGAGGCCTCAGGTCACCAAAATGTAACGACGCTTGACGCGCTCTCTGCAGCGTACGCGGCCGGGGGCCGGTTCGAAGACGCCATCCGGGTCGCGCGCACTGGGCTCAACCTCGCGACGATTGCCGGCCAGGTGACCATCGCTGCGCAATTTCGCCAGCGCATTGAGCTGTATCAAAAGGGACAACCACTTCGCCTGCCGCCATCCTAATGTCCCGTCCCCGCTATTCGCGGCACACGTCTCGTGGCGCGGTCCCGATCCAATTTCTGGAATAAGGGCCACGGATGTCATCTGCAAATGCAATTTCCAGGTAGATTCCTACAAGAATGCGCCATATTCTCGTTGAACTAAATCTCTGTCGGACCTGTCGACTGAGGAGGATTGGGCATGACGAGAAGTCGTATTGCAATGTTGTTCGCCGTGGCGCTGGGGTGTCTTGCACTGCCAGCGACCGCGCGCGCACAAAGCGCGTTTGCGGGTGTCGTGAAGGACGCAACCGGCGCGGTGCTGCCTGGTGTCACCGTCGAAGCCGCCAGCCCGGCGCTGATTGAAAAGGTACGTTCCGTCACCACCGACGCGAACGGACTCTACCGTATTGAGAACCTTCGTCCCGGCACCTACACCATCACCTTCAACCTGCCCGGTTTCTCGGCGGTGAAGCGTGACGGCGTCGAGCTGCCGTCCAACTTCGTGGCGACCATCAACGCCGATCTGAAAGTCGGCGCCATGGAAGAGACCGTCACCGTCTCCGGCCAGTCGCCGGTCGTCGACGTCCAGAGCAATTCGAAGGCGCAGGTGCTGTCGCGCGAGGTGCTCGATGCGGTGCCCACCGCGCATACGATTCAAGGTGTCGGCCAGCTCGTCGTCGGCGTCACGCTGACGGCGCCCGACGTCGGCGGCTCGCAGGCGATGCAGCAGACCTACTTCACGGTCCACGGCCTCGGCGCGGCGCAGACCTCGCTGATGATGGACGGCATGATCATCAACGGGCTGCAGGGCGACGGCGCGATCCAGACCTATACCAACGACGCCGGCAACCAGGAAATGGTCTACCAGACCGGCGGCGGCACGGTCGATTCGCCGACCGGCGGCGTGAAGATCAACATGATCCCGCGCGAGGGCGGCAACCGTTTCAGCGGCTCGCTCTTCCAGGGCTACGAGACCAGCAAGATGCAGGGCGACAACCTGACGGCGAATCTTGCGGCCAACGGCGTCAAGACAGTCGACAAGATCGGCACCTACAACGACACCAACTTCACGATGGGCGGTCCGATCAAGAAGGACTCGCTGTGGTTCTTCGGATCCGGCCGGTTCTTCATCGTCAACAAGCCGATCGCCAACACCTACGTTTCGGACGGCACGCCGGCCGGCATCGTCGCCTGCGCCAACGCGCTGGCCGGCCGCGGCGGCGCGCTCTGCCCGCAGGGAACCGACCCACAGCACCAGTACAGCGGTCTGGGGCGGATCACGTGGCAGATCAGCCCGCGCAACAAGCTGTCGGGCTACTACGACCGCATCCACAAGGTGCGCGGCGCCGCGATGAGCCCGGGCGACGACCAGACGACCTCGTCGGTGGTGTGGAACTCGCCGCTCTACACGACCAACATGATCAAGTACACCTCGACGGTCAGCAGCAAGCTGCTGGTCGAGGGCGGTTTCTCGAGCAACCTCGAGCGCTACAACAACCTGTATCAGCCGGGAATCGAACAGCCGTACGGCAGCGCGGCCTGGCTGGCGAACGCACGGCACGTTGTGGACGGCACCGCCTCGACCAACACCGCTGCGGGCGCCGAGTACGGCAGCTATCCCGACCGCTACAACATGCAGGCGTCGGCGTCGTACGTCACCGGCACGAACGCGATCAAGGTCGGCTTCCAGGATTCCTGGGGCCCGTACAACCAGAACCTGCGTGCGAACGCGGATCTCTATCAAAACTACACGACGAACCCGGCGACGGGTCTCCCCGCGCCGGCG
>DATASG010000217.1:0-3261 GCA_036269295.1 Vicinamibacterales bacterium
GCGGTGTCGAAGCGGAAGATTTCGAACGCCGGCTCTGGCACGATCGCCTCGAGCTGCGGGCCGCCGATGGCGGCGCGCAGATAGGCGACGGCGAGCGCCATGATGCCCTCGTCGAGACCGTTGACGAGGGTAATCGTCTCGGGGGCGACGCCGAGATAGGCGGCGACCGCCGCCGTCGCCGCGGCGTAGGGCGGGTAGAAGCCGATTTGATCCGGCCGCAGCCGCGCCAACGCCTCGACCACGCGGGGCGAGCAGCCACCGGTGTTCTCGTTCTGGTGAAGGCGCAGGCCCTGATAGAGCTCCGGCGGTTTCTGATAATGACTCATGGTTGATGACTCACGGCTGGCTCATGGCCGATGGCTCGGGTTCATGGCCGCAGCCGGATTTCGATCGACTCCGCATGGGCCTCGAGCCCCTCGACGCGCGCCAGCGGCAGAATGGTCGGGGCCAGGCGCACCAGCCCTTCGCGGGTGATCCGCTGCACCGACATCACCCGCACGAAGTCGGCGGCCGAGAGGCCGCCGCGGAACCGCGCCGCGCCGGCGGTCGGGAGGACGTGGTTCGAGCCGGTGGCGTAGTCGCCTGCGGCCTGCGCGGTGTAGGGACCGATGAAGACCGCCCCGGCCGTCAGCGGCTGCTTCGCCAACGCCTCGCGATCGACGACGAGATGTTCCGGGGCGAAGCGGTTGGCGATCGACATCGCCTCGCGTGCGTGGCGCGCGACGATGACCGCGCCGTTGGCGCGAAGCGACTGCTGGACAATCGCGCGTCCGGTGCTGCGCTCGGCGACGGCGGCCACGACTCGAGCGGCGAGGCGGCGGCTCCAGGTGATCAAGATCGCGCGCGCGTCGGGATCGTGCTCCGCCTGCGCGATGAGGTCGGCCGCGATCCATGCCGGGCGGCCGGCGCCGGCGACGATCATGATCTCGGTCGGCCCGGCATAGAAGTCGATGGCGCAGCGGCGCGCCACCGCCGCCTTGGCGGCGGCGACATAGCGGTTGCCGGGGCCGACGATCTTGTCGACCCGCGGCACGGTACCGGTCCCGAACGCCAGCGCCGCCACCGCGTGGGCGCCGCCGATCCGGAACAATCTGGTCACGCCGGCCTCGAGAGCCGCGGCCATGACCGCCGGTTCGGGACGCGGACAGACGACGATCACCTCGCGAACGCCGGCGACGCGGGCCGGCACGGCGGTCATCAGCAGCGAGGAGGGAAGCGGAAAGCGGCCCCCGGGCACGTAGCAGCCGACGCGCGCGAGCGGCTCGACGCGCTGCTCCACCGTCACGCCTGGTGCCACCTGCAGGTCGAAGTGCTCGGGGATCTGGCGGAACGCGACCGTGGCGACGTGGCCGGCCGCCTCGGCAATCGCACGCCGCACCGACGGATCCACGCGAGCGGCGCCGTCTCGCATCTCCTTTGCGGTCACCTCGATCGGATCCGACAAGCGATCGAAGCGTTTCGCGAAGCGGGCGAGCGCCCGGTCGCCGCCGGTCCTGACCTCGTCGACGATGCGTTCGACGCGGCGCTCGAAAGTGCGATCGCCGCCGCCACCCAGCGGCGCGACCAGGCGGTCGACCGCTCTCGTATCGCTCGCCGCCACGATCGTCATCCCGGCCTGGCGCACCTGTCTGCCCCGCTTTCCTGCCGTCACCGGACGATCTTGTTGAGCGGGTATTCGACGATGCCTTCGCCGCGCGCCGCCTTGAGCTTCGGGATCAGGTCGCGTACGGTCCGTTCTTCGATGATCGTGTTCACCGCGACCCAGTCGTCATCGCTCAGCGCCGAGATGGTCGGCCGCTGGAGCGCCGGCAGCAGCGCCAGCACCGCGGCGAGATCGGCGCGGCGCACGTTGAGCATCATCCCGACGCGGCCCTGCGCCTCGATCGCGGCCTTGAGGAGCAGGGCGATGTTTTCGAGCTTGGTGCGCTTCTCCGGGTCGCCGAGGACGGTATGGTTCGCGATCAGCTGGGTGTTCGACTCCATGACCACGTCGAGGATGCGGAGGCGGTTCGCGCGCAGCGAGGAGCCGGTCTCGGTCACCTCGACGATGGCGTCGGCGAGCGTCGGCGGCTTGACCTCGGTCGCGCCCCAGGAGAACTCGACCTTGACGTTGACCTGCTGCCTGGCGAAATAGGCGCGCGTCGCCCGCACCAGTTCAGTCGCAATCGTCTTGCCTTCGAGATCCCTGGCCGAGCGGAACGAGGAGTCTTCCGGCGCGGCGAGCACCCACTTCACTTTGCCGAAGCTCTGCTTGGCGTAAATCAGATCGGCGATGCTCGTGAGCACGCCGGTCTTGCCGTCGCCCGCCTCGTGCTCCGCGATCCAATCCTGGCCTGTGAGGCCGGCGTCGAGCACCCCGTCGGAGACGTAGCGCGCCATCTCCTGGGCCCGGATCAGCATGCACTCGATCTCGGGGTCGTCGATCGAGGGGAAATACGACCGGGAGCTGACGTAGATGTTGAAGCCGGCGCGGGCGAACAGCTGGACGGTCGCGTCCTGCAACGAACCCTTCGGGATGCCGAGTTTGAGTTTCATGGTTTCATCACCGTTTCAACACAGAGGACACCAAGGACTAGTGTCCTTCGTGTTGCGGCAGCGTTCGAAAGCAGGTCCGGGTGCCGGTGTGACACACGTTGCCGTCACCGAGCCGCTTCACCTTGAGCAGCACGGTGTCCTCGTCGCAGTCGACGAGCAGATCGACGACCTCGAGCCTGTTGCCGGAGGTCTCTCCTTTCATCCACAGCGTGTTGCGCGTGCGACTGAAGAACGTGGCGTAGCCGGTCCGGCGCGTTTCGGCCAGGGCGACCTCGTTCATGAAGCCGACCATCAGCACCTCGGAGGTCTCCGCGTCCTGGATCACGGCCGGAATCAGCCCGTCGAGTTTTGAGTAGTCCATAAAAAGCCGCTGAAAATAAAAAACCCCGCCATCTGGCGGGGCTTCGTGGTCCTTGGTCCTGAGTCCCTGGTCCTGGGCCCTAGATCACGCTGCTCCCGCGGCCTCGTGGCCGTGGTGAAAGTGGTGCCGCGCGTGATAGTGGACCGCGAACATGGAGAGGTCAGAGTATGCGATCGCGATTTGGCGTGTCAACGGCGGCGGTGGTAGGAGTCAGCAGACGCTCGACTTCGGCGTCGGCGATCCGGTGACGGCCACCGCTGGTGAGGCGCGTCCGCACGCGGCCCTCGTGGATCCAGTGCTTCAGAGTGGAGTAGCCTACGCCCAGCCGGCTCGCCGCTTGCCTCACCATCACGAGTGTCATGATG
>DATASG010000218.1:0-13086 GCA_036269295.1 Vicinamibacterales bacterium
CGCTGAGGTCGTACATGATGCTGTAGCCGAAGACGTGGTCGTGCGCCTGCGCCTCGGCAACCTTGAACGAGGGCTTGCCGATGACGATCGCCAGCTCCCCTTCCCAGTCGATGTTGCGTCCGGGCGTAATGGCGTAGCTCTCGTCGGGATCGATGATGCACGAGCGCGGTGACTTGGCGAAGAAGACCGGATCCTCCTTGTCCGGATCGGCGTCGTTGGCGGCCTTCTGCTGCGGGCTGCCCGGCGCGAACATCTCGCCGGCGTGTAACTTGTAGTTGGCCGCGATCGCCAGGAGGTTGTAGGGATACTTGACCGGAGCCTTGATCGCCACCTTGGCGACGTCGAACACGAACGGCGCGTCGAGCTTGGTGGCGCTGAAATAGTTGGCAATCCGATAGAGCCCGGGCGCCACCGTGTCGTAGGTCTCGATCAGCGTCCGCATATCGCGTGGCATCGCCGGCTCGCCCCGCAGGGCAAGGTCCTGCACGATCATCGCGTGCGCGCTCTCGATGTCGATGATCCGGCTGCCGAGCACCAGCCCGACGCGGACCTTGCCTGCCGCTTCGAACGTCGCCAGCTTGAATGGCGTCTCCGGCCGGGTCGAAATGACCGGCCGCTGGGCGCCAGCGGGAACCGTCAAGGCGAGAAGAAGCGCGAGAGCGGCTGAACGCGACATATGCCTCCCGAGTCAGTCGGCAGCTTCAGTCTCAGTCTCGGCCGACTGAACTGCCGACTGGCTGTGAAACTGCGATTGACGCGCATCATACCCAATTGGGTGATTCGCGGCGCCGCTTGTTCTGCCACGATCGCGGCATGGCTACTGACCTTCTCTCATCGTTTTCGAACCAGCTCGCCGACGCCGCGAGCGCGGCGTCACCCTCCGTCGTTCAGGTGCAGGGGCGCCGCCGGCCCGCCTCCGGCCTCGTCTACGCCGACAACGTGGTGCTGACAACCGTGCGCGCGCTCGGGCGCGAGGACGGCCTCCATGTTCGCCGCCACGACGGCCGCACGCTCGACGCGGAGCTCGCCGGCTGGGATCCGACGACCAGCCTGGCGGTCCTGCGGGTCGCCGGCCTGGACACCCCGCCGTTGGCGCCCTCGACCGTGGCACCGCGCGTCGGCCATCTCGCGCTCGCCGTCGCGCGATCGTGGAGCAACGTTGTCACCGCGAGCGCCGGCATCGTCTCGGTCATCGGCGGCCCGCTGCCGACCGGCCGCCGCCGCGCCATCGATCAGGTGATCCGGACGACCGCGCCGATGCACGACGGGTTTGCGGGCGGCGCGTTCCTCGACACCGCCGGCGGCCTGATCGGGATCGCCACCGCCTCGTCGATCCGCGGTCTTGGCGTCGTCATTCCCGCGCCGATCGCGTGGAAGACCGCGGCGACCGTGCTGGAGCACGGTAGCCTCAAGCGCGGCTACCTGGGCCTCGCCGGCCAGCCGGTCGCGTTGCCCGAGAGCCAGCAAGGTACGGACGGTCGCGAGCAGGCGCTCCTTGTGGTCGGCGTGACCAGCGGCAGTCCGGCGTCGAAGGCCGGCGTGCTCGTGGGCGACGTGCTGCTCGAGTTCGACCACCATCCGGTGGAAGCGCCGGACGAGCTGCTCGATCTTCTGCTCGGCGATCGCGTCGGCAAGCCGGTCACGCTCAAAGTCTTGCGCGGCGGCACCAACGCCGAGCTCACGGTCACAGTCGGCGAGCGGCCCGTGCAGCCGTGACTTTCCGGGTTCAGGCCTCAGATTTCAGATTGAATCTGAAGTCTGCAGTCTAACGTCTGAAATCCTGTGAGGGTGCTGCTGGTCGGGTCCCCGCCCGAGCGCGCGCGGTTGCGGTCGCAGGTGAACGGATCGATGGACGTCGTGGGCGAGTTCCACTCGCTCGCGGCGGCGCGCGCTTCGGAGCTCGACAGCGATGCGATTCTCGTCGCATCGGATTCGACCGATCCCGACGAGGATGGATTCGACGAGGCGCTGACCGCGCGCGAAGTGCAGGTGCTGGAGTTGCTCGCCGAGGGCCTGCCGAACAAGGCGATCGCGGCGCGGCTGGCGATCAGCGATCAAACCGTGAAGTTTCACGTCTCGTCGATCTCGGGAAAGCTCGGCGCCCGGAACCGCACCGACGCCGTCCGCCGCGCCGCCAGGCGCGGACTCATTACTTTGTAAGTCTGCTCTCGCGAGGCACCACCGTCATCTTGCGTTTCCGCGCCGCGCGCAGCAACGTCAGTGCAGTCGGTTCGCCAATCCTTTCCTCGGTCAGCAGCCGATGGAGATCGTCAACGCCGGTGACCGGAGCGTCGGCGAACGCGAGCAGCACATCGCCATCCTTCACGCCTGCGGCCGCCGCGGGGCTGTTCGGTTCCACCGACACGACGAAGACGCCGGACCTCACCGCCAGCTGATTCTCCCGTGCCACGGTCCTGGGAATGGGCACTGTCTGTCCCGCCAGGCCGATGTAGCTCCGGCGAATCCGGCCGTCGCGGATCAGCCGTGCGGCGACGAACCGCGCCGTGTTGCTCGCGATCGCGAAGCACAGGCCCTGGGCCGGAAGGATCGTCGCAGTGTTCACCCCGATGACCTCGCCTCGCGTCGTCACCAGCGGACCGCCGGAGTTGCCGGGGTTGAGGGCGGCGTCGGTTTGAATGATGTCGTCCATCAGCCGGCCGGAGCGCGCACGCAGTGATCGTCCCAGGGCGCTGACGACCCCCGCGGTGACGGAATGGTGGAAGCCGTAGGGGTTGCCGATGGCGATCGCGATCTGTCCGACCCGCACCGCGCGCGAGTCCCCCAGGGTGGCGAAGGGCATCGCGGATCCGTCGACGCGGATCACCGCAAGATCGGTGTCGGCATCCTGGCCGATGCGATCCGCGCCCAGCGACTGGCCGTCGGTCATCACGACCGTCAACCGACCGATGTTCTCGACCACGTGGCTGTTGGTGAGGATCAGACCGTCCGGCGTAAACAACACGCCGGAGCCGCCGCCGCCGGCCGAGTCGATCTTGACCACCGCTGGGCCGACCGTCTCGACGGCGTGAATAACGGCTAAGGAATAGGCATCAAGCAACGCCCCATCGTCTGGTTGGGCCAGCATGCTTCAATCTTAGAAAGCGCCGCGCCCGGACGCCTCACCCGTTTGGGCAGTTTGGAATTGAGAATTAGGAATTTGGAATTTGGCTAATTCTTACTTCCAAATTCCTAATTCTTAATTCTCCAACCCGGCCCGCGGACCACCCGCCCCGGCTTCTGGCCGGTATGCTCGCCATCCTTGAGAACCTGGCCGCCGTTCACCCAGACATGTTTGACGCCGACAGCGTACTGATGCGACTTCTCGTAGGTCGACCTGTCCGCGATCGTCTTCGGATCGAACACCACCACGTCGGCGAAGAATCCCGGCGCCAGCGTGCCGCGCTCCTTGATGCGCAGCGTCGTCGCCGGGAACGATGTCAGTTTGCGAATCGCTTCTTCAATCGGGATCACGTGCTCGTCGCGCACGTATTTCCCGAGCAGGCGGGCAAAGTTGCCGTAGGCGCGTGGATGCGTGCTGGTCTTGATGAAGACGCCTTCCGGAGCCATCGATGACGCATCGGAGCCGAAGCTCACCCACGGCAGCGCGATCTGGCGCTTGACGTTCTCCTCCGACATCAGGAAGTACACGACCTGGACACGGCTGCCGTCTTCGACCACGAGGTCCATCGCGGTGTCCTGGATCGACTTGTGGCGCAGCTTCGCGACTTCTTCGAGCGTTTTGCCGGCGTAGCTGCGCAGCGCTTCGTTCTTGAAGCCGACCAGGAGCGTGCCCTTGCCGCCCGCCGCGAACAGCAGGTTCTCCCACGCGTCGCTCGGCGTCGTCATCTCGCGCCGAAGACGCGCGCGGATCTTCGGATCCTGCAGCCGCTGCGCCCACGCCTTGTAACCGCCTTCCTGTACCCAGGGCGGCATCGACGCGTCGAGACCGGTCGAGCCGGCAGTATAGGTGTACATGTCGGCGGTGATGTCTAGGCCTTCCTTCCGCGCACCGTCGACTTTGGCGATCGCCGCGTCGAGCTTGTTCCAGTTCGACTCGCCGCTCTCCTTCAGGTGGTAGATCTCCGCGCGGATCTTCGCCTCTCGAGCGATGGTCAGTGTCTCGTCGATGGCCTCCAGCAGCCGATTACCTTCGCTCCGCATATGCGAGATGTACATCCCGCCGGAGGCTGAGGCGACCTTCGCCAGTTCGACCAGCTCGTCGGTTTTCGCGAAGACGCCGGGGATGTAAATGAGCGCGGTCGTCAGGCCCATCGCGCCTTCGTCCATCGCCACGCGCACCTGGGTCCGCATCCGATCAAGCTCCTCGGCGGTCGGGGGACGGTTGTCCAGGCCGATTTCGTTGGCACGCACCGTCGCCGCGCTGACGAACGACGCCACGTTGGTCGAGATGCCAAGCGCCACCAGATGATCGAGATAGCCGCCGAGGGTGTTCCAGACGATGTCGAACTTGATATCGCCCTGGCGCTCCATCGAGTCCTTCTTCATCTGCTCGGTGATCGGCCCCATCGAGCTCTCACCGAATACCTCGAGCGTGACACCCTGTCGCAGCGTACCCTGCGCGCGCCCGTCAGCGAGCAGCGAGGTCTCTGAGTGGCTGAGCATGTTGATGAAGCCTGGCGCGACCGCGAGCCCGGTGGCGTCGACCTCGTCGCGTCCGCGCTCGCCACCCAGATCGCCCACCGCCGCGACACGATCATCGAGGATGGCCACGTCACCGGTCTTCCCGGCAGCGCCGGTTCCGTCATAGATCGTGCCGTGCCGGATCACGACGTCGTACTTCGGCGGCTTCGAGCATGCGGTGAGGCAGGGCGCACCGAAGCAGGCGGCGAAGACGAGGGCGAGGGTTGATGTTCTCATCGAGGGCAGAGTCTACCGCACTGGGACGCGGCGGCTCACAGCCGCTCGACACCGTCGCGGGGGCGGGCATCGCCGGTTCGACCTCGGCCGAAATATTCGCGCACCGGGGGGCTGCGGGTGTAAATTCTGGGCGCACCGTCAGCCCTTGAGGAGGTCCCATGGCGCGAGACCGTCGGCCGCGAAGTCTGGGTCCGTTGAGTGTGCTCCTCGCCGCGTCGGCAGTCGCCAGCGTCAGCCTGATCGCCCAGGCACCCGTCGCCCCCGCTTCCGATGTCACCTTCTCGAAAGATATTTCGCGCATCCTGCAGCGCAGCTGTCAGGAATGCCACCACCCCGACGGCGGCGCGCCGATGGCGCTGATCAGCTACGAGGACGTCAGGCCGTGGGCGAAGTCGATCAAGGCCCGGACGGCGCTGCGCAGCCAGCGCGGTGCGATGCCCCCGTTCTTCGTGGAAAAGAACATCGGCATCCAGAAGTTCAAGCACGATCCGTCGCTGAGCGAAGACGAGATCGCCATGGTCGCCCGTTGGGTCGACGCCGGCGCGCCGCGCGGCAACCCGGCCGACATGCCGAAGCCTCGGGAGTTCGAAGGCACCGACAAGTGGACGATCGGCGAGCCGGATCTCCTACTGCGTTCCAAGGAAGTCACCGTGCCGGCGATCGGCCCCGACCGGTGGGGCGATTTCGGTCTCGTGCCGACCGGGCTCGCTGAGGATCGCTACGTGTCGGCCGTCGAAGTCCGCGAGGTCAACGACATCCCGCACGACAAGTCGGCGACGACCGTCGGTGGACGCTACGTCTTCCATCACATGACCTACTCCTCCATCGTCGAAGGCGAGCGCCCCGGGAGCGGCGCGGACGAGGGCGGCAGCAGCTGGCCGATCCACGAGGTCGGCCGCAACGCCGACATCTTCCCGCCCGAAGCCGGCCGACTGCTCGCGGCGCACTCGTCGCTCGCGCTCAGCGCCGGACACCTGCACTCGAACGGCCGCGAAACGAAGGGGCACCTCGAGTTCGCGTTCAAGTTCTTCCCTCGCGGCTACAAGCCCACCTACAAGCGATCGAACGTCCGGCTCGGCGACGGCATCAATATCGACGTCAGGCCGAATGAGTCCGGCCAGGAACTCCACGCCTACGCCGTCCTCCAGGAGCACACGAAGTACATCACCTTCGAGCCGCACCTCCACGCGCCCGGCGTACGCATGTGCCTCGAAGCGATCTGGGGCCACAACATCCAGACCCTCAACTGCGTCGGCTACGATCACAACTGGGTGAAGCAGTACGTCTACGACGACGATGCCGCGCCGCTGCTGCCCAAGGGCACCATCGTCCATCTGATCGGTTTTCTCGACACCACCGCGGCGAACAAGAACCCCGTGGATCCAAGAAACTGGGCCGGCGGCGGGCGGCGATCGGTCGCCAACATGTTCATCGACCTCGGCTACTCGGTCTCATTGACCGAGGATCAGTTCCAGGCGGAGATGGCGAAGCGGCGCCGGAACATGAAGAGCCGCAACGATTACGACATCGGCTGCCCTCTGTGCTGGGCGCCGCCAACCGCGACGGCGACGCAATCGACCACGCCGGGACAGGGAATTAAGAATTAAGAATTAAGAATTTGGAATTAGGAATTAGGAACTAAGAGTTCGAAGTCATGTCAAAGACACGAGGCATGCTCACCGCTCTGGCTGTGTTCGCGCTTCTTGCCGTGGCAGGCGCGCAGACTCGATTCACCTACTCGAGCGGTCAGGTCATCTCGCCCGCTTACGAGGGGTGGCGGACCGAGGACGACGGATCGCTGACGATGGTCTTCGGCTACATGAACCAGAACTGGGCCGAGGAGTTCGACATCCCGATCGGCCCCGACAACAGCATCGAGCCGGGCGGCCCCGATCGCGGCCAGCCGACGCATTTCTATCCGCGCCGGAATCCGTTCCTCTTCTCGATCAAGGTGCCGAAGGACTTCGGCGACAAGGAACTCATCTGGACGCTCAAGACGCACGGCAAGGTCGAGAAAGCCTACGCCTCGCTGAAAAACGACTACATGATCGACAACCAGGTGATCTCGACTGAGGTCGGCGGTGACTTTGGCAGCCTGCGCGACGAGCTCCGCACCAACATCCCGCCCGAACTGAAGGTGACAGGCGACAAGAGCCGCAGCGTCAAGGTGGGCGCGACTTTGACGCTCTCGGCGTTCGCGAAGGACCCCGACAACATCCCGCCCCGGCGCGGCCGCGGCGCGTCACCGACGCCGACCGTCGCGGCCAACGCGCTGTACCGGCCTCCCTCGTCGATTGTACCGGCGAGCGGACCCGGTCTGCGGCTCTCCTGGATCGTCTATCGAGGCAACGCCGCGAACGTGACCTTCAGCCCCGATCAGATGAAGACCTGGACCGACACGCGCGCTTACGCGAACTCGCCGTGGTCGCCGCCGTACTTCATTCCTGAGCCGCCGGCGGACAATACCTGGATCACCCAGGTGACCTTCCGTGAGCCGGGCGCCTACGTGCTGCGCGCTGTCGCCAGCGACGGCGCCATCTTCACGTACGACAACGTCACCGTCGCGGTGACGAAATGACGCCAAGGACGCCAAGCATGACGCGCTTGAGGCTCCTGACCATCCTGCTCGCAGTCGCGGCACCCGTCTGGGTGGTCGGCCAGACCAGCAACTTCATGGGCGGGACGCCCGCGTCCGTCGACGCGACCAAGGTGCGCACCACCCGTCTGAGATTTCCCAAAGGCAGCCGATCGAACTGGCACAGCCACACCTGGGGTCAGCTGTTGATGATCGAAGAAGGCCACGGCCGCACCCAGGTTCGGGGCGGCCCGGTGATCGAGATCGCTCCCGGCCAGCCGTGGTGGACGGCGGCGGGGGTCGAGCACTGGCACGGCGCTTCGCCGGTCGAAGACGCGTTGCAGTTGACGATCTACGAAGGCGAGGTCAAGTGGCTCGAGCCGGTCACCGACCTGGAGTACAGAGCGGCGCCGAAGAAATGAGGCGCGCGGGCTTCGCGTTCGCGTCGCTCATCGCCTTGACCGCCCTCGCCGGCTTGGCGGCCGCTACCCCACAAACACGCGATGGCGCCGCGATTTTCGCCCGCAACTGCTCGTCCTGCCATGACGGCGCCGACGGATCCCGCGCGCCCAGCCCCGACATCCTGAAGCGCCGATCGCCGGAGGCGATTCTGTCGGCGCTCACGGCCGGCGGGATGCGGCCGCAGGGCGGCCGCTTGAGCGGCGCCGAGCGGCGCGCCGTCGCCGAGTACTTGAGCGGACGCGCGCTGGGGGGCGACATCACCGGCGCCAGGGTCGGACGCTGCAGTTCGTCCTCGCCGCTGATCGAACCCTCGTCCTCGCCCGGCTGGATCGGCTGGTCTCCGTCAGTCACCAACACGAGATTTCAAACCACGCAACAGGCCGGCCTCACGGCGGACCAGGTGCCCAGGCTGTCCCTGAAATGGGCGTTCGGATTTCCCGACGCCACCTCGGCGTGGTCGCAGCCGACGGTCGCGAGCGGCCGTCTCTTCGTCGGCAGCCAGAACGGGACCGTCTACTCGCTCGACGCGAAGAGTGGCTGCATCCACTGGATGTTCAGCGCCAAGAGCGGCGTCCGCACCGCGCTGTCGTTCGGTCCGCGCGGAGACGGCGGCTTCGCGGTCTACTTCGGGGACACCGGCGCCAACGTCTACGCGCTCGACGCGGCAACCGGACGCGAGCTCTGGTCACGCCGGCTGGACGACCACCTCTACGCCCGCATCACCGGATCGCCGACGCTGTATCAGGACCGGCTGTATGTTCCGGTTTCCTCGATGGAGGAGACCGCCGCGAGCCAGCAGGGTTACGAGTGCTGCACGTTCCGCGGCAGCCTGAACGCGCTCGACGTAAGGACCGGTGCGATCGTCTGGCGGACGTTCATGGTGCCGGAGGCGCAGGCCGCCGGGAAGAATGCTGCCGGCGTCGCGCTCTGGGGACCATCGGGCGTCGGCATCTGGTCGGCGCCGACGATCGACGCCAGGCGCGGCCTCGTCTACGCCGGCACCGGCAACACCTACAGTGCGCCCGCGCAGCCGACCGCCGATGCCATCGTCGCGTTCAGCCTGGAGACCGGCGCCATCAGATGGATCAAGCAGCTGACCGCCGGCGACGTCTTCGGTTGCCGCGCCGGCAGCGCCAATTGCGGCGAGAAGGCCGGGCCGGACTTCGACCTGGGGACGCCGCCGATGCTGGTGACGGTGTCTGGGCGCGACGTGATCGTGGCCGCGCAGAAATCAGGGAACGCCTTCGCGATCGATCCCGAGAAAGAGGGCGCGCTCCTCTGGCAGTATCACGCCGGTGAGGGATCGATCTGGGGCGGCATCCAGTGGGGAGCCGCGGTCGACGGGGAGCGCGCTTACTTCCCCGTATCCGACATCCGGACCCCCAAGCCCGGGGGGCTGCACGCGGTCGGCCTGAGCAGCGGCGAGCGGGCGTGGTACGTGCCTCCGCCGCCGCTGACGTGCACGAGCGGCACGGGCTGCAGCGCCGCGCTCATCTCGGCGCCGACGCTGATTCCCGGCGTGCTGTTTTCTGGATCGAACGACGGCGCGCTGCGCGCGCACTCGACCAGGGACGGGTCGGTAATCTGGGAGTTCGACACCAACCGCGAGTTCGAGACGCTCAACGGCGTGCGCGCCGGCGGCGGCGCGATTCAGGGTCCGGGACCAACCATCGCCGGCGGGATGCTCTACCTCAACTCGGGCTACGGCGATCACCTCGGCCGTCCGGGAAATGTCCTGCTCGCCTTCGAAGTTCAGTGAGCGGCGGTTGGCTGGATCGAAGACGCTCGCGCTTCGAGGACCCAGTGGGCCGCTGTCCTCCCGATCTGCGGAATCCGGACTTCCGCCTCCACGGTGGCGTATCTTACACGGAGACGATCGTGACCAGCGACCTCGTTCAACGCGTGCGCGATTGGGTGGACGGGTCGACCGGAATCGTCGCCCTGACGGGCGCCGGCATCTCCACCGAGTCAGGCATCCCTGATTTTCGCGGCCCGCAAGGCGTCTGGACCAAGAACCCGAAGGCGGAGCGCCTCTCCAGCCTCGAACACTACATGGCCGATCCGGAGGTGCGCCGGCAGGCGTGGCAGAGCCGCCTCGATCACCCGGCCTGGCACGCCGCGCCGAACGCCGGCCACCGCGCGCTCGTCGAGCTCGAGCGGCGCGGCACCCTGCTGGCAGTTATCACCCAGAATATCGACGGCCTGCACCAGCTGGCCGGCCACGCGCCCGACAAGGTCATCGAGGTCCACGGCACGATGCGCGAGGTGAAGTGCATGGAGTGCGGATGGCGCGGCCCGATGCGGCTGGCGCTCGACCGCGTGCGCGCGGGCGAGGCGGACCCACCGTGCGCCTCCTGCGGCGGGATTCTGAAAAGCGCGACGATCTCGTTCGGGCAATCGCTCGAGCCCGCTGTGATCGAACGGGCGATGCAGGCGGCGGCGGCCGCTGATCTCCTGCTGGCGATCGGCACCAGCCTGCAGGTCTATCCCGTCGCGGGCGCGGTTCCGGTTGCCAAATCGGCCGGCGCTCGAGTGGTGATCGTCAACGCCGAACCGACGCCGTTCGACCACATCGCCGACGCCATCTTGCGCGAGCCGATTGGCGGGATCCTGCCATCGCTGTGCGCCAACGGCGTAAGATAGCGCCGATTCGAACTGGAGGCGGACATGACGCGCAGATCCGGGACCCTGTGTCTGGCGGTGGCGTGGCTGTCGGTGTTGACGGGATTGTCCGGCCAGGATCGGGCCGGCACCGCTCGCGCGCCGTCCACGTCGGCGGGCGACTGGCCGCACTACACCGCGGACATCCGTGGCACCAAGTACTCACCTCTCGATCAAATCAACGCCGCCAATTTCAGGACGCTCGAGGTCGCATGGCGCTTCAAGACCGACATACTCGGACCGCGTCCTGAATACAAACTCGAGGGAACGCCGCTGGCCATCAACGGCATCCTTTACACCACCGGCGGCACGCGGCGCTCGGTTGTCGCGCTCGACGGGAAGACCGGCGAGTTGTTGTGGGCGCACAGCCTGCGGGAAGGGCGGCGCGCCGGCGTCTCGCCGCGGCAGCTGTCCGGGCGCGGTCTCTCCTACTGGAGCGACGGCCGCGGCGACGATCGCATTCTCTATGTGACGACCGGCTATCGCCTGGTCGCGCTCAATGCCCGCAACGGCGCCCCGATCGGCGGCTTCGGCAAGGACGGGATTGTCGATCTGAAGGAAGGCGTGGTGTTCGGCACCGGCCAGCAGATCGATCTCGAGACCGGCGAGATCGGCTGGCACGCGACGCCGGCGATCGCCAGGGACGTCGTCATCGTCGGCTCCTCCTTCCGGGAAGGCGCGACCGTCAGCACGCACAACAACACCAAGGGGCTGGTACGCGCGTTTGACGTCCGCAGCGGCAAGCTGCTGTGGACTTTCCACACCATTCCGATTCCTGGCGAATTCGGCAACGACACCTGGCAGAAGGACTCGTGGGCGGTCAACGGCAACAACGGCGTCTGGACGCAGATCACGGTCGACGAGGAACTGGGCCTCGTCTACCTGCCGGTCGAAACTCCGACCTCGGACTACTACGGTGGTCATCGCCCGGGCAACAACCTGTTTGCCGAGAGCCTGGTGTGTGTCGACCTGCGAACCGGTCAGCGCAAGTGGCATTTTCAGCTGGTGCACCATCCGATCTGGAACTACGACATGTCGTCCGCGGCCATTCTCGCCGACATCACCGTCAACGGCCGCGCGGTCAAGGCCGTCGCGGTGCCCGGGAAGCAGGCGTTCCTCTTCGTCTTCGACCGCGTGACCGGACAGCCGGTGTGGCCGATCGAAGAACGTCCGGTGCCGGCGTCAGACGTGCCCGGCGAGATCACGAGCCCGACCCAGCCTTTCCCCACCAGGCCGCCGGCCTATGCGCGCAACGCCCTCAAGATACCCGACGATCTGATCGACTTCACGCCGGCGCTGCGGGCGCAGGCGCTGCAGAACATCGCCCGCTATAAGGTCGGGCCGTGGATGTACAACCCGCCGGTGCTCGGCAACGTCAACGGCATCCTCGGCGCGATCAACATGGGAAACGCGGTTGGCGGCACCAACTGGCCCGGCATTGCCTACGACCCCGAGACCCACACCGCCTACGCGAACGCGAACAACGTCGGCATCACCTCGGGATCGCTGGTGCCGCCGCCCCCTAACTTCTCCGACATCAGGTACGTGTCCGGCGTCGCGGGACGTCCGTTCACCGAAGTCCTGGGACCGGGTGACTGCTGCGCCGCCGATTCGCCGCGGGCGGTGGCGCAGGCGGCGGCACAGCGTGCGGCAGCCGCGGCACAGCGTGCGGCAGCCGCGGCACCGGCGGCGCCGCCGGCCTCGGCTCCCGCGGCGGGAGCGGGCGGTGGCGGCGGTGGACTGCTCGTCGACGGCTTGACGATCCTCAAGCCGCCGTACGGGACGATCTCCGCCATCAACCTCGATCGCGGCGAGATCGTCTGGCAGGTGGCGCACGGCGACACGCCGGACAACGTGCGCAACCATCCGGCGCTCAAAGGCCTGACGATCCCGAAGACTGGACAGGCCGGCACGGGCGGCATCGGCCTGATGGTGACGAAGACGCTGGTCGTGATGGGAGACCCGCAGCTGACCACGACGCCCGAGCATCCGCGCGGCGCGATGCTGCGTGCCTACGACAAGACGACAGGCGCCGAGGTCGGCGCGGTGTGGATGGCGGCGCCGCAGAGCGGCTCGCCGATGACCTACCTCGTCGACGGCAAGCAGTACATCGTCGTGGCGATCAGCGGCGGCAATTATTCCGGTGAGTACGTCGCCTTCACCCTCCCGGTCCGTTGATAGACGCTCGGCGAACTGCTGGTCAGGGCTCGTGAGCGAGGTGAGGACGCGTTCCGCGATCACGAATCGACGATTCGTCAGATCGCGACGATTCTGCCGTTCGAAGCGGCCAGCGCCGCGCACGACGCCGCGGGCGCAGCGGTCTTCTTGATCGTGAACGTCCCGATCAGAGCGCCGCCATCTCCGGCTCGACGGCGCGCGTGCGCAGCGGCTCGCTGCGCAGCACCAGGTGCAACAGCACCGAGGCGATCATGATCACGGCGCTGCAAACGAAGATCAGGTGCAGGCCGCTGGCGAGCGAGGCTCGGACGTTGTCGAACAACGTCTGCAGC
>DATASG010000219.1:0-11959 GCA_036269295.1 Vicinamibacterales bacterium
CTTCCGTTGCAGCTGGACGATCCCGTAGATGAGCGATTCCGGACGCGGCGGGCAGCCCGGGACGTAGACGTCGACCGGGACAATCTGATCGACGCCCTGGACCAGGGCGTAGTTGTCGAAGACGCCGCCAATCGAGGCGCAGGCGCCCATCGAGATCACCCACTTGGGCTCGGGCATCTGGTCGTAGATGCGGCGAAGCGCCGGCGCCATCTTGCGCGAGAGCCGGCCGGCGACGATCATCAGATCGGATTGGCGCGGGCTGCCACGAAACACTTCGGCGCCGAAGCGCGCAACGTCATAGCGCGAGCAGCTCATCGCCATCATCTCGATCGCGCAGCAGGCGAGGCCGAAGGTGACCGGCCAGATCGAGGAACGCCGCGCCCACTTCACGAGCTGTTCGACCGTCGTCGTCAATACCGGAATGTCGTAGTCGGACTCCAGGCCCATTACGCGTTCTCGTTTCCCCAGTCGAGCGCGCCTTTGCGCCAGACGTAGACGTATCCGGCCAGCAGCAGCGCCATGAACAACAGCACCTGTACGAAGCCGTTCCAGCCGAGATCGCGCAGTGCCATCGCCCACGGGTAGAGGAAGGCGACCTCGATGTCGAACAGCAGGAAGATCATCGCCACCAGGTAGAACTTGACCGACTGGCGTTCGCGCGCGTCGCCCACCGCGGGCATGCCGCATTCATACGGCGCCGACTTCTCCGGCGAAGGTTTGCTCGGTCCGAGGACGTTGGACAGCAGGACCGAAATCAGCGCGAATCCTGCGCCGAGCGCGATCATGAGGAGGATGGAGAGCCAGCCCTGCATAGACGTTGGTCGGCTTGTGAACGATTTCCCAAGCCAATCCCTGATGCTAACACACTGAAACCCGAACGGTCGTCGGCTTCAGTCTCAGTCTCAGCCGTCGCGCGTCACCGCCCTGTTACCCCGGACTGACGCCAGAGCCTGAGACCGCTGACTGAAACTGCCGACCGACGACTGACGGCTGCCGACTGCTCTATCATTCACCCGTGCGTCTCGCCTGGTTCTCCCCACTTCCGCCGGCCCGATCCGGAATCGCTGTCTCTAGCGCGGATCTTGTGCCGCGGCTCGCGCCGGCGCACGCGATCGACTGTTTCTCAGCCGAGAACGTGCGCGACTTTCTCTGGAAGGCGCGGCGCGATCCCTACGATCTTGTCGTGTATCAGCTCGGCAATGCGCCATGCCACGACTACATGTGGGGCTATCTTGCCGCGTTTCCCGGACTGGTCGTGCTGCACGACGTCCGGCTGCACCAGTCTCGCGCGCGCGCCCTCCTGAACCAGGAGCGGTTCGACGACTACCGGCGTGAGTTCTGGTACGACCATCCGGGAGCCCGCCGCGATTTCGTGGAGTACGCGGTCGCCGGCCTGGGCGGTCCGATCTACTACTGCTGGCCGATGCTGCGCGTCGTGCTGCGGACGGCGCGCCTCGTCGCGGTCCACAATCCGCGTGTCGCCGCGGATCTGTGCCAGGAGTATCCCGGCACCTCAATCGAGGCGATCCATCTGGGCACGGCGCCGCTGGTCGCCGACGCCGCGGCGCGTGCGCGCCTGCGCGCGCGCTTCGGCGTGCGGGACGAGGCGGTGTTGTTTGCGGTGTTCGGCAAGATTACCGCCGAGAAACGGATCGCCGCGATCCTCCGCGCCTTCGACGCGGTTGCCGGCGAGCGCCGCGACGTCCACCTGCTGTTGGCAGGCGACTCGTCGGACTACCCCGCGCTCGAGCGCGAGCGCTCGGCATCCGCGTACGCGGCGCGGGTGCATGTGAGCGGTTATCTGCCGGACCAGGCGATCGGCGACTATCTCGCGGCCGCCGACGTCTGTCTCTGTCTGCGCTGGCCGACGGCGTTGGAGACCTCGGCGTCATGGCTGCAGTGCCTGGCGGCGGCGCGGCCGACGGTGACGAGCGACCTCGCGCATCTGGCCGACATTCCGACCCTCGATCCGCGCAGCCGGCGCCCCTCGCATGCGTCTGCCGAACCGGTGGCGATGGCCATCGACCTGATCGACGAAGACGAATCGCTTCGTCTGGCGATGCGCGCGCTTGCCGGTGAACCGCGCCTCCGGGCGTCTCTGGCGCGCGCCGGGCACGCCTACTGGTCGGCTCACCACACCCTCGATGTGATGGCGGATGACTACCGGCGCCTGATCGCCGCCGCCGCCGCGCGTCCCGCTCCTGTGGTCACCGATCTCCCGTCGCATTTCACCGACGACCACTCTCAGACTGCCCGCGCGATCACAGAGCGCCTCGGCATCTCGCTGGACAAGGTTCTCAGTTCTGAGGTCTGAGTTCTGCGTTCTTGATTCCGAATTCCAAATTCCAAATTCCCAAGTCTAAATTCCTGATTCCCAACGGTAACCTGGTTCGCTGGTCAGCCGCGGGTCATCCACCGGCCGGCCGACAGTGAAGTGATAGAGGCTCTG
The DNA here is from genome assembly GCA_036269295.1 of Vicinamibacterales bacterium. Taxonomy (GTDB): domain Bacteria; phylum Acidobacteriota; class Vicinamibacteria; order Vicinamibacterales; family CAVVIG01; genus CAVQFC01. The sequence goes on from DATASG010000219.1 coordinate 2,450, forward strand.
AAAGCTGTGGTCGGTGAGCCCCAGCGTCTCGTGCACCGGGTCGTCGTAGAAGCAGCCGATGCCGGTGGCGCGTGCCCCGGTTGCTTCCGCCGCGAGGTACAGCACCTGTCCGACCACGCCGGACTCCCAGAACAGGTGCCGGTAGAACGCCGGCCCGAACGTCTGCAGGCTGGCGTCGAACTCCGCGAGCATGCCGAGGCTGAAGAACCCGTCCGCCGCGATATCCTGATCGCAGCTCAGACGCCGCGCCAGCCCCCGGCAATCGCCGCGCGCCAGGAGATACAACGGCAGCGTGTCGTCCGGCGCCTTGCCGTCCGCAGGCGTCGCCGGCCCCGTCCGCTCCCAGAGGAATTCGCGTCCGCACGCCGCGCGGAGTCGCTCGACGGCTGATCGATCGCGAGCCAGCAGGTACAGCCCCGGGTCGAACCCGTCGACACGATGCACGAAGAGCATAAGGTGGATCCGCGCCTCCCACCAGAGAGCGTTCCACGGCGCCGCCGCCTGGGGCATCACCCTCGACACCATCGATAGAAACACCGGTGCCGCCAACGTGCCGACGCCGTCAAACGCCAGGGCGCTTCGTCGCTGCAGGATCAGAGCGGGCGGATAGCCGGGAGCGGTGGCAGGGGGAGAAAGGGACGGACGGGCGGGCACGTCGCGGCCGGGATCGCGGGTGGCCGCGGCGATCTCGTCGATGAAGCTCCAGGTCGTGTGGTCTTCGCTGAGCTGACTCGCGGTGCCGGTCCATTGCCCGGCGCACACGCCGGCCAGCAACGACGAATGACGGACTTCGAACGCAGAACGACCAACGTCGAAGCCCGAACGACGAACGACGATCAGACAGCCGGCCTCTTCGCGCTCGGACTCGACGTAGTCGGCATCGCGATCGATTCCGGTCAACGCCGCGATGTCGGCCTGCGACCAGTCCGGCAGGAGGGCCGTGTCGAGGCCGGCGTTCGCGGCAGCGATCCCGAGTGCAGCGATCGCATGCCCCATGTCGTGCTGGCAGTAGCGGAACGCGCGTTCGCCGTATTTCCACGCCTCCCGCCAGTGAATCGACGACAACGCGATCAGCCAGCTGTCCCGCTCCTCAGGCGCCTCGGGCCAGAACACCGGTTCGAACCTGCAGCGCCGCTCCAGCGCGTGGCGGTCCGGCGCGTAGTGATACACGCCGGGCGCCTCGCCAAGACCGGGCCCTGCGCCGGCAATGATGTACGCCTCCGTCGGGTGGAGATTGCCGCTGGACGGGTTGACGCGAAGTGACCACCGTGACCCGCCGAACTGCTTCCACGCCGACAGGCCAAGTGCATGGCGCAGCACGTCGCCGATGATCGTGATCGGCGCCTCCGGCCGTGGCGACAGCGGCACTTCCGGGGCGCCGGCAAACGATCGGAATGGATTGGGTTGGGACGCCCAGTCGAGGTAACCCAGCGACCGGGCGAACCGATGGAAATGATGCTTGGTGCCGTCGTGATAGGCGTGAACGGACGCGTTCACCCCTGAGCCACTCATTTCATCGTGGCTTCGGTTTCCTTCATCCGCCGGTCGACTTCGGCGATCGCCTGATTCAGCTGCGCCTTGCGTCGTTCGTGCGCCGTCGCGACCAGCTGCCGATCGAGCTCCATCCGCGCGAGACGCAGCGACTCGAGCGCCTGCACCTTCTCGGGATCGCGAACGATCTTGCCGTGATTCTGGCGCGTGCGCTCGCGCTCCAGTTCTTCCATGCGCTCCTGAATGCGCCCTTCCGCGTCGATCAATCCTTCGCCTGCATCACCCATGAATCCCCCTGTCCCGGTACAACTCGTCTCACATTATAAGATGAGGACGTGGCCGTTCGTTCGACGATTGATCCGCTCGCGCCCTTTCATCCGGCCACACGCGGATGGTTCTCGGACGCCTTCGAGGCGCCGACACATCCGCAGGCGCTGGGCTGGCCGGCGATCGCCAAAGGCGATTCGACCCTGATCCTCGCGCCGACCGGCAGTGGCAAGACGCTGACCGCGTTTCTCTGGTGCCTCGATCGGCTGATGTTCACGCCGGCGCCGCCCAGGAACGGCCGCTGCCGTGTGCTTTATGTCTCGCCGCTCAAGGCGCTCGCGGTCGACGTCGAGCGCAACCTGCGGGCACCGCTCGCCGGCATCGCCCAGGTCGCTGACGGCCGCGGCGACGCCTATCTCGTGCCGGCGATCGCGATCCGCACCGGCGACACGCCCCAATCCGAGCGCGCCCGTTTTCAGCGGCAGCCGGCCGACATCCTGATCACGACCCCCGAGTCGCTCTACCTGCTCCTGACCTCCAACGCGCGCGAGGCGCTGCGCTCGGTCGACACCATCATCATCGACGAGATCCACGCGCTGGTGCCGACCAAGCGCGGCGCGCATCTGGCGCTCTCGCTCGAGCGGCTCGAAGCCAACTGCCAGCGCCCGCCGCAGCGGATCGGGTTGTCGGCGACCCAGCGCCCGCTCGACGAAGTGGCCCGATTTCTCGGCGGCACGGAGGCGCCAATCCGCAATCGCCACGCGAAATCCGCGAGCCGGCCGGCGCGAACCTCGGGCCGCCCTGAGTCCGTCGATGGGCGCAATTCGAAATCCGTGATTCAGGACGCCCCCGACGCCGAGATCGAGCAGGAGTTCTCCGTTCATCGCTCCGTCCGCTATCGGCCGGTCACCATCGTCGACGCCGGCCAGAAGAAGGCGCTCGAGCTCACCATCGAGGTGCCGGTCGAAGACATGGCGAAGCTGACGAAGGCGGAGAGCATTCCGAGCGGGCCGGCGTCGATGGGCGGTGCACGGCCCTCGATCTGGGCCGCCATCCATCCGCGGCTGCTCGAGATCATCCGGGCACACCGATCGACTCTGATCTTCGTCAACAGCCGCCGGCTCGCCGAGCGGCTGGCGGGCGCGCTCAACGAGCTGGCTGGCGAAACCCTGGTCCGCTCCCATCACGGATCGATCGCACGGCCGCAGCGCATCGAGGTGGAGGACCTGCTGAAGGCCGGTGCCTTGCGCGCGCTGGTCGCGACCTCGTCGCTCGAGCTCGGTATCGACATGGGTGCGATCGACATGGTGGTGCAGATCGAAGCGCCGCCGTCGGTCGCCAGCGGCCTGCAGCGGATTGGCCGCGGCGGCCACCAGGCAAACGCAGTCAGCAAGGGCGTCATTTTCCCGAAGTTCCGCGGTGACCTCGTCGCCTGCGCCGCCGTGGCCAGGGCCATGCACGAAGGTGCGGTCGAAGCGACTCGCTACCCGCGCAACCCGCTCGACATCGTCGCGCAGCAGATCGTGGCGATGGCTGCGATGGACGACTGGGACGTCGAGGCGCTCTTTGCCGCCATCCGCGGCGCCGCGCCGTTCGCGGAGTTGAGCCGCACCGTGTTCGACGGCGTGCTCGACATGCTCTCGGGACGCTATCCGTCCGATGAGTTCGCCGAGCTTCGGCCGCGCATCACCTGGGATCGCGTCGCCGGTAGAGTGAGCGCGCGCGAAGGCGCCAAGCGCGTGGCGGTCGCCAATGGCGGCACCATTCCCGACCGCGGCTTGTTCGGCGTCTTCCTCATCGGCGCCGCGGCGGGCGCCGCCCGCGTCGGCGAGCTCGACGAGGAGATGGTCTTCGAGAGCCGCGCCGGCGACACCTTCGTGCTGGGCGCCTCGTCATGGCGAATCGAGGAGATCACGCACGACCGCGTGCTGGTGTCGCCGGCACCGGGTGAGCCCGGCAAGATGCCGTTCTGGAAGGGTGATCGCGCCGGGCGCCCACTCGAGCTCGGCCTCGCGATCGGACGGCTGATGCACGACCTGCTGCGGCTGCCGCCGGCAGCGGCGGTCGATCGCCTCACCCGCGACCACGATCTGGATGCGCGCGCCGCGGAGAACCTGCTCGACTACCTTCGCGATCAGCTCGCCGCCGCCCGCGCCGTTCCCGACGCCAGGACGATCGTGATCGAGCGCGTGCGCGACGAGCTCGGCGATTGGCGTGTCTGTGTCCTGTCGCCGCGCGGCGGCCGCATCCACGCGCCCTGGGCGATGGCGGTCGCGGCCAGGATCCGGGAAGAGACGGGCGGCGACGTGGAAACGCTGTGGGGAGACGACGGCTTCGTCGTTCGGTTTCCGGATGTCGATCAGCCGCCGGATCCGAGGCTGCTGCTGCCGGATCCAGACCAGGTGCAGGCGCTCGTGGTCCGCCAGCTCGGCGCCACCGCGTTGTTCGCGTCGAAGTTTCGCGAGAACGCCGCCCGCTCGCTGCTGCTGCCGAAGCGCCGGCCGGGGCAGCGCGCGCCGCTCTGGCAGCAGCGCAAGCGCGCCGCCGACCTGCTCGCGGTCGCATCGCGCTATGGATCGTTTCCCGTGCTGCTCGAGACCTACCGTGAGTGCCTGCGTGACTTCTTCGACATGCCGGCGCTGATCTCGACGCTCGGCGACATCCGCAGCCGCAAGCTGCGGATCGCGACCGTCGACTCGGAGACGCCGTCGCCGTTCGCGGCGTCGTTGCTGTTCAGTTACGTCGCCAGCTTCATTTACGACGGCGACGCGCCGCTGGCGGAGCGGCGCGCGCAGGCGCTGGCCGTCGACGAGTCGCAACTGCGCGAACTGCTCGGCGACGCCGAGCTGCGCGAGCTGCTCGACGCCGACTCGATCGACGCCATCGAGCGGCAGCTCCAACGGCTCGACCCGCAGTACCACGTGAAGAGCGCGGACGGTGTCCACGACATGTTGTTGTCGCTCGGCGATCTCACCGAGACCGAAATCCGCGAGCGGTCGCTGACGGCTGAGGTCGCCGCGAGCACCGGCATGTTGATCGCGGCCCGCCGGGTGCTGGCGGTCCGCATCGCCGGCGGTCCGCGCCTCATCGCGGTCGAGGACGCGGCGCGCTTTCGCGACGCGCTTGGCGTGCCGATGCCGGTGGGCATTCCCGAGTCGCTGCTGCAGCCGGTTCGCGATCCGCTGGGCGATCTCGCGCTGCGCTACGCGCGCACCCACGCGCCGTTCCCCGCCCAGGACTTCGCGCAGCGATACGGGCTCGGCGTGCCGGCCGCCGAAGCGGTGCTGACCCGTCTGGCCGTGGAAGGCCGCTTGGTCGAAGGCGAGTTCCGGCCCGGCGGTACGCGGCGTGAGTGGATAGACGCCGGCGTGCTGCGCATGCTGCGCCGCCGCTCGCTCGCCAAGCTCCGCCACGAGGTCGAGTCCGTCGACCAGGCGGTCCTCGGCCGCTTCGCGACGACGTGGCAGGGGATCGTCAAGCGCAGGAACGGCGCCGACGCGCTGCTCGACGCGATCGAACAGCTGCAGGGCGCGCCGCTGCCTGCGTCGATCCTGGAAACGGAGATCCTGCCGGCGCGGATCGATACCTACGATCCGGCGGACCTCGACGCGGTCACCGCCGCGGGCGAAGTCATCTGGGTAGGCGTCGAACCGCTCGGCGAGCGTGACGGCCGCGTCGCGCTCTACCTCGCCGATCAGCTGCCGCGGCTGTTGTCGGCAGAAGGCGGGCCGCCCGATCTGGAGCTCTCCGAACGCGAGACGGAAATCCTCGAGCGGCTCCGCGATCGTGGCGCGTCGTTCTTTGGCCCGCTGCACGAGGCGGTCGGCGCCGGATATCCGGCCGAGACCGTGGATGCGCTGTGGAACCTGGTCTGGCGGGGACTGATCACCAACGACACGTTTCACGCGCTGCGCGCCTTCACGCGGGCGCGCGCGCCCCGCCGGCGCGTGAAGGGGCGCCCCGTCGACGTCACCGCGTTCCGATCGCGGCGCCTGGCGCCGCCGTCGGCGGAGGGTCGCTGGGCGCTGGTTCTGGGGGGGCGGGAGTCGATGCCAGAAAGCGCAGCCGCGGTTTCCACAAAATCCCCAGGTCGCCGAACGCAGAAACGGCAATCGACTCCCGACCCCGGCTTCACCAGGTGGGCCACCGCCGTCACCCACCAGCTGCTCGCGCGCCATGGTGTCGTCACGCGCGAGGCCGTCGCCGCCGACGGCGTGGTCAGCGGCTTTGGCGTCGTCTATCCCGTCCTGAAAGGCATGGAAGAGAACGGCCGCATACGCCGCGGGTATTTCGTCGCCGGGCTCGGCGCGACCCAGTTCGCGCTGCCAGGCGCGCTCGATCTCCTGCGATCGCTGCGCGATGCGCCCGACGATCCCGAGGTCGCGGTGCTTGCCGCCACCGACCCCGCGAATCCGTACGGCGCGGCGCTCAAGTGGCCCGCAAGAAAGCAACCGCAGAGCCCGCAAAGCTCGGAGTGCAAGGATGTCTCCGCGGTCTCGGCGATCTCAGCGGTTGCTTCCGTCGAGTCGGGGCGAAGCCCTACCCGTTCGGTGGGCGCGACCGCGATCCTGGTCAACGGTGCGCTCGCGGCCTATCTGCTGCGCGGCGATCGGCAACTCCTCGTCTTTCTGCCTGACGCCGAGCCGGACCGATCCAGGACCGGCCGCGCGGTGGCGCGCGTGCTGATCGATCGCGCCCGCACCGGCGGCGATTCGCCGCGCGGCATGCTCATCGAGGAGATTGACGGCGCGCCGCCTGGGCGTCATCCGATGGCACCGCTGCTGGAGGAAGCCGGATTCATCGCCGGCGCAATGGGACTGCAGGCGACGTTCATGGCCAGGCCGCATGCCTGAAGGAGATACGGTCTTCCGTGCGGCTCAAACCCTTCATCGCTACATGGCGGGCCATGTCGTGACCCGGTTCGAGTCTGTCTACCCGGCGTTGACCCGGATCGCTGAGGACCGCCCGGTCGTGGGCCGGACGATCCAGTCGGTCTCCGCACGGGGCAAGCATCTGCTCATGACGTTTTCCGGCGACCTCGTGCTGCGCACCCACTTGCGCATGAACGGGAGCTGGCACATCTATCCTTCCGGCGGCCGCTGGCACCGGCCGGCTCGTGACATGCGCGTGCTCGTCTGCACCGTCGACGCGTGCGGCGTCGGCTTCAACATCCCGGTCGCCGAGCTCCTCTCCGGCCTCGAGCTGGATCGGCATCGCCAGTTGCAGGCGCTCGGCCCCGATTTGCTGGCGGAGCCTTTCGATCGCGCCGAAGCCGTCAGGCGGATGCGCGGTCGCGCCGGCGATGCCATCGCGGACGTGCTCCTCGACCAACGCGTGATTGCCGGTATCGGCAATGTGTTCAAGTCGGAAATCCTGTTCCTGGCAGGGATCCACCCGTTCACGCCGGCAGGCCTGTTGACCGGCGACGATCTCGAGCGCATCGTCGGTGTTGCGCGGGAGCAGCTGGCGGCGAACGTGATGACCCGATCGCAGACGCTCAGCACCGCGATCGGCCGCCGCACGACGCGCAGCCTCGATCCGAACGAAAAGCTCTGGATCTACAGCCGCGGCGGGAGGCCGTGCAGGCGCTGCGGCGCGGCGATTCGGTCGGAGAAGAGCGGCCTGGACGCCCGCGTCACCTACTGGTGTCCGAACTGCCAGCCGATGCGCGACCCGGAAGAACCGAGCGGCGTCTAGCGCGTTGTTCCGGGTGCGTGTAGCGTCTTGGTCGGCGAGGTGGCTCGCTGGGCGCGCACGGTCGGTCGAAGGCCGGGCTAAGCGTGTACGCCGGGCGCTTCGTGGCCCGTGCGCTCGACGTACTCGATGTAGGAGCCTTGGTACGCATGCGGCTGCGCCTCGACGCCGCTGTCGCCGCCCAATTCCAGCACCCGGTTGCTCAGCCCTCTCAGGAACTCCCGGTCGTGCGACACAAACAGCATTGTGCCGTCGAAGTCCTTCAGCGAATCGAGCAGCATCTCCTTGGTCGCGAGGTCGAGATGGTTCGTCGGCTCGTCGAGGACCAGGAAATTCGGCGGGTTCAGCAGCATGCGCGCCAGCACCAGGCGCGTTTTCTCGCCACCCGAGAGCGCGCGGATCTTCTTGTCGGTCTCGTCGCCGGAAAATTGAAAGGCGCCTGCCAGACTTCGTAGCGCCCCGATCGACTCCTTGGGAAAGTCCTTTTCGAGCTGCTCCTTGATCGTCAGGTCCGGATCGAGCACATCGAGCGACTGTTGCGCGAAGTATCCCATCTGCAGGCTGGCGCCCAGCCTGACGTCGCCGGCGTCCGGCGCCACCTGACCGGCGACCATCTTCAGCAGCGTCGACTTGCCGGCGCCGTTCTTCCCCATCACGCACCATCGTTCGCCGCGGCGGATGATCAGGTTGAGGCCGTCGTGCACGACGCGCGTGCCGTAGTGCTTGGTCACCCCTTCGAGCACCGCGACCTGGTCGCCCGAGCGCGGCGGCGGTCGGAATTCGAACTTCACCACCGCGCGCTTTTTCGGCAGTTCGATCTTCTCGATCTTTTCCAGCGCCTTGACGCGGCTCTGCACCTGCGCCGCCTTGGCGGCGTGCGCGGCGAAGCGTTCGATGAAGCGTTGTTCCTTTGCCAGCATCGACTGCTGGCGGGCGTAGGCGGCCTCGCGATTGGCCTCGCGGATGGCGCGCTCGCGCTCGTAGAAGTCGTAGTTGCCGGAGTAGGTCGTGATCTCGCCGCCGTCGATCTCCGCGATCTTCGACACGATCCGGTTCATGAAGTCGCGGTCGTGCGAGGTCATGAGCAACGAGCCGGTCAGGCCCTTGAGGAAGCTCTCGAGCCAGATGATCGACTCGATGTCGAGGTGGTTGGTCGGCTCGTCCATCAGCAGCACTTCGGGACGGCCGAGCAGCACCCGCGCCATCGCCACCCGCATCTTCCACCCGCCCGAGAGCGCACCGACGTCACCGTCGATGGTGTCGTCCTCGAAGCCGAGCCCGTGCAGCACCTCCCGCGCCTGCGCTTCGAGCGCGTAGCCGCCGAGGTGGTCGTACTCTTCCTGGACCTCGCCGAAGCGCGAGAGGATGCGTTCGAGATCGTCGGCCTGCGCCGGATCCGACATCGCGTTTTGCAGCTGCTCCAGCTCGTGGTGCAGGTCGCCGACGCGTCCGCTGCCGAGGATCGCCTCGTCGAGCACCGAGCGGCCCGACATTTCCTCGACGTCCTGCCGGAAGTAGCCGACCGTCACCTTCCTGGGCACCGACACGTCGCCTTCGTCGGGCGCTTCCTCGCCCGTGATCATCCGGAACAACGTCGTCTTGCCGGAGCCGTTGGGGCCGACCAGGCCGATTTTTTCGCCGGGATTGAGCTGGAAGGAGGCGTCAACGAAGAGAACCTGCTTGCCGTACTGCTTGCTGACCTTGGAGAACGAAATCATGGTACCGGATCAAGCCCAGCACGCGGCCACCAGTGGCGGCGGCGCCGCGGCACCGGTCGCCGCGCCGAGGCCACCAGGAAAGCCAAGCGCACTGTGCCCTTTGTGTCCTTCGTCAACCTCGGTGTCCTTGTTCTTACAGCAACCCGGCACCCCGCGCCCACTTGTACTTGGCGCCGAGCACGTCCACCGGGATCTCGGTCGAATAAGGATAGGCCGGAATCTTGTGGGCGAAGAGATACTCGGACGCCTCCTCGACTTCCACATCCCCGGCCAAGGACACCACCACCGGCTTGTGGACCCCCTTTGCCCGCATTTCCTCGACGATCTCGGCGAGGAGCTT
>DATASG010000220.1:0-14972 GCA_036269295.1 Vicinamibacterales bacterium
CTGGCGCTGGGCGAACGGCAGGCGCTGGTGTCGATGCCGCGGCGATCGTGGATCTTCCTGTCGCTGTCGGGGGTCGCGACCGGCCTGTCGTGGCTCGCGTACTTTCGGGCGCTGCAGCTCGGCCCGGCCTCGCGGGTCGCGCCGATCGACAAGTTGAGCCTGCCACTCACGATCGTGCTGGCGGCGGTCGTGCTCGGCGAATCGATCAGCTGGAGAGTGGCGGTCGGGGTGGCGATGATGACCGCCGGCGCGTTGCTGACGATCCTGTGAGACGGAGCAAGAAACCGCAGAGACGAGAAGAACGCGAAGAACGCGAAGAACGCGGAGAAGACAACGATCTTGAAGAGGGAGCTCTTCGACTACGCCAACGCGGTGCTCTTCACTCTGGCGGCGCTGCTGCCGATCGTGAACCCGCTCGGCTCGGCGCCAATCTTTCTGTCGATGACCGCCGACCTCCCGGGCACGGCACGGCGCAAGCTGGCGATCGTGGTGGCACGCTACGCGTTCCTGCTGCTGACGGCGGCGACGCTGATCGGCACCTACGTGCTGCGGATCTTCGGCGTGTCGCTGCCGATCGTGCGCGTCGCCGGCGGCCTGCTGGTGACGGCGAACGGGTGGCGGCTGCTGAACGACGATGGGGCGCCGGCGGCGAGGCCGGGGCCGGTGCAGGCGTGGGAGCGCGAAGTGGAGCGGCGGGCCTTCTATCCGCTGACCTTCCCGCTGACGGTCGGCCCCGGCTCGGTCTCGATCGCGATCACCCTCGGCGCCAAGGCGCAGGCGAGGGGCGCGAGCACGGCCAGGGAGCTGCTGGCGGATCTCGTCGGGGTGGTGATCGTGTCGCTGACCGTGCTTCTCAGCTACCGCTTCGCCTCACGTCTGATCGCCTACCTCGGCGAGACCGGCACCGCAGTCTTCCTGCGGCTCTCGTCGTTCATCCTGTTGTGCGTCGGCGTCGCGATCATCTGGAGCGGGCTGGTCGACCTGATCCAGCCGCTGCTGACGCGCTGAAGGAACGAGGAAGTGATCATCTGGTGTGCTTCGCCAGGATCTTCTCCATCTCGTCCATGATCCGGTTCATCAGCTTGATGGTGAGATCGAGCGGCTCGTCGGTCGTCATGTCGACGCCGGCATCCTTCAATAGATCGACCGGGTACTTCGAGCCGCCGGCTGACAGAAATGCGAGGTAGCGTTTCTTCGCCTCCGGATCGCCCGCCTTTACCTTCTCGGCGAGCGCCGAGGAGGCGGTGAACGAGGTTGCGTACTGGAAGACGTAGAAGTCGCGGTAGAAGTGGGGGATGTAGCTCCACTCGTGCGCGATGTAGGGATCGACCACGCAGACGCCCTGTGCGTCGCCATAGTACTTCTTGGTGATCTCCAGGTACAGCTTCGAGAGCGCGTCGCCGGTGATCGGCTGCCCCTTCTCCGCCATCTCGTGCATGCGCAGCTCGAACTCGGCGAATTGCGTCTGGCGGAACACGGTGCCCTTGATGTTCTCGAGATAGTTCCCCAGCAGCGACAGCCGCGTGTCGTCGTCTTTGATCTGGCCGAGCATGTAGTCGATCAACAGCGACTCGTTGAAGGTCGACGCCACTTCGGCGACGAAGGTGGGGTAGCCGGCCAGCGGGTAGGGCTGGGTCTTGTTCGAGTAGTAGCTCTGCATGGTATGGCCGAGCTCGTGCGCCAGCGTGCTGACGTCGGTGTACTGGCCGTTGTAATTGATGAGCATGTAGGGATGGACGTCGTAAGCGCCGCCGTCGGAATAGGCGCCCGACGCCTTCCCCTCGTTGGGATAGAGGTCGATCCAGCGGCTGTCGAAGGCGCGACCGATCGTCGCCTGGTAGTCGGTGCCGAGCGGCGCCACCGCGGCGAGCACCAGCTTCTGCGCCTCGCCAGGCGTGTACTTCAGATCGACCGACGACACCAGCGGCGCGTACAGGTCGTAGTAGTGCAGCGTGTCGACCTTCATCATGCGCGCCCGCAACTTCAGGTAACGGTGAAACGCGGGCAGGTTCCTGTTCACGCCGTCGACCAGGCGGGTGTAGACCGACGCCGGTATGTTCGGGCCATCGAGCTGCGAAGCGAGGTCGGACGGATATTTCCGCGCCTTGGCGAAAAACTGCACCTTCAACACCTCGCCGCTGAGCGAGGTGCCGAAGGTGCGCCCGAAGGAGCCAAGGGCGTTGAAGAACGCGGTCATCACCTTCTCACGATCGGCGCGGTTGGGCAGCGCGCGGAGCTCGCCGTAGGCTGCCTGATCGAGCTTGACGCTCTTGCCGGAGCTGAGCGTCACGGTCGGGTAGGGAAAGTCGGCGTTCGAGAGGATGTTGAACAGGCTGCCCGGATTGCCGGCGAGCGGGCCGGCGTCGGCCAACAGCTTCTCCTCCGCGTCGGTCAGCGTGTGCGGCGCGCGGCGGAAGACGTCGTCGAGGTAAAAGCGATAGACCTTGAGCCGCGGCTCGGCGGCGACGAATCGGCCGATTGTCTCCTGGCCGGTCTTCAGCAGCTCCGGCTCGATGTACGACGACTCGGCGCCGAAGGCGGCGGCGAGCTGGTTCATTTCCTGGCGCATGGCTTCGTGCGCCGAATCGCGCGTGTCCTGATCGGCCTCAAGGCTCGCGTAGCTGTACAGCCGCGCGAGCTCCTTCGAGAACCCGGCCTGCAGATCGAGCGCGTCGGCGAGCGGCGCGGCCGACGCGGTCAGCCTGCCCTGGAACTGATGCATCCTGGGCAAGTCGGCGGCGAGCTTGTCCTTCGCGGCGCGCCACGCGGCGTCGCTCGGATAAATCTCGGCGAGGTCCCACTTGAACTTGTCGGGCGTCTGCGCGCGGTCGCGGCTCTGGGCGCCCGCCGTGACGGTCAACGCGATCAACGCGAGGGCGATGGTCATCTTGCGCATGGCGACATTCTTGCATAATCCTGAGCACGATCATGGTGACCGAAAACGAACAGTGGCCCCCGCTGCCATACGAGGAATGGAAAGACACCTACGCCACGCTCCACATGTGGACACAGATTGTCGGCAAGGTGGCGCTGGCGCAGGCGCCGCCGCTCAACCACTCCTGGTCGATCGCGCTGCTGGTGACGCCGCGCGGGCTGGTGACGCACACGCTGCCGCACGGGGACCGTACGTTCACGATGGAGTTCGACTTCATCGATCATCAGCTGGTGATCAGAACGTCGGAAGGCGACGTGGGCTCGGTCGCACTGGCGCCACGATCCGTCGCCAGCTTCTACGCCGAGGTGATGGCGACGCTGACGTCGATGCGGCTGCCGGTGAAGATCTGGCCGATGGCGGTCGAGATCCCGGTGCCGATCCGCCTCGACACGGACGAGGCGCACCATACCTACGACGCCGCGCAGGCCAATCGGTGCTGGGCCATCCTGTCGCAGGTCGCGCGCGTGTTCGAGGGATCGCGCTGTGACTTCGTCGGCAAGTGCAGCCCGGTCCATTTCTTCTGGGGCGGGTTCGATCTCGCCGTCACCCGCTTCTCGGGGCGCCCGGCGCCGCCGCGCGACGGTCCCGCGTTCATGCGCGAAGCGTATTCGCACGAAGTGATCAGCCATGGCTTCTGGTTCGGCAGCGGGCCGGTGCTCGAGCCGGCGTTCTATGCCTACGCGGTGCCGGAGCCGCCGGGGCTGAAGGCGGCGCGCGTCCAGCCGCGCGGCGCCTTCTATCATGGCGAGCTCGGCGAGTTCATCCTGCCCTACGAGACCGTGCGCAAGGCCGATTCGCCGGATCAGGCGATCGTCGCGTTCGTGGACAGCACCTACGATCAGGCAGCGATGCTGGGGCGGTGGAACCGGGCGGTGCTCGAACGGGCGCCTGGTTGAATGATGACGGATCCTCATCGCGGCCAGCCGGTGCTGTCGCTCGGCCCCGCGCCGGACGCCGCTCGCCTGACGATGATCATGGCGCACGGGCGCGGGGCGTCGGCCGAAGACATGCTCGGCCTGGCGGCGGAGCTCCGGACGACGGACGTCGCGTTTCTCGCGCCGCAGGCGGGCAGCCGCACGTGGTACCCGAACTCCTTTCTCTCGCCGATCCCCGACAACGAGCCGTGGCTTACGTCTGCGCTTGGCGTGATCGCCGGGCTCATCGACGGACTGGCGGCGCAGCGGGTTCGGCACGAGCGGATCGCGCTGATCGGCTTTTCACAGGGGGCGTGTCTTTCGCTCGAGTTCGCCGCGCGCCACCCGGAGCGCTATGCCGCGGTGATTGGGCTCAGCGGCGGTCTCATCGGACCGCCCGGCACGCCGCGTGACTATCCGGGGTCATTCGGCGGGGCGCCGGTATTCCTGGGGTGCAGCGATATCGACCCGCACATTCCGTTGGCCCGGGTTCGGGAATCTGCTGAAGTCTTCCTGCGGATGGCGGCGTCGATCGACGAGCGGATCTACCCGCGCATGGGGCACACCGTGAACGAAGACGAGATCAGCGCGGTGAGGGCGCTACTCTCATGATCCGTCCGCCACGATTGATCCGTCCGCCACGATTCTGCAACATAATTGTTCCATAATGAGGCCGACGTGAAAAAGATCCTTGCGGTGCTGGTCGTCAGTTCTGCCGTCGCCGCCGCTGGCTGCTCCAGCAGCACCGACACCTCCTCGACGCTGCCGGCCGCCCCTTCGTCGCCGCTGGTGACGAACACCTTCTCCGGCACGGTCCCGGTGGGCGGCAACGACTCGAATCCATTTACCGTGACGTCCGACGGTTTTCAGATCACCATCGATTTGACCGCTGCCGGGCCGCCGCCGACGATCACGATGGGGATCGGCATCGGCGCTCCGGTGGGCGGCACGTGCCAGTTGCTTTCCGGAGGGTCCACAATGGCTCAAGCCGGTGCGACGCCGCAGCTCAGCGGGAACATTCCGGCGGGGCAGTACTGCCTGATGATCTACGACGTCGGCAACCAGGCCGGGCCGATCACCTACACCGTAGTCGTCAACCATTACTAGGGCTCCGACCAACAAGAGAACTCCGAGTTTAATGCCGGAGTGTAGACTCCGAGTTTATGCTCGGAGTTGGCAGCAGCGCCTCTGCCGCCGCGATCTCCAGGCGCGCCTTCGTGAACGCCGGACCGGCAAAGCCGTCGTTGAGCTCAATCGTCCGGGTCTCGCCCGGCTCGAAGATGTCCTTCAGCCGCTCATGCCGCTGATCGACGATGACACCGCGATCGTCGAGGTAGGTGGAGATGTACAGCGGGTCGCGGTAGGCGACCACCGCGCTGCGATTGTGGACGGTGATCGTCCAGTGCAGCGATCCCTGCGGCCCCGGCCTGTACGCTGACGCCAGAATCTGGAAATCGCGCGTCGGATCGTAGGGACGCGCCGGATCGGAGAGCGAGAGCGGCCCGCCGCCGACGGCGAAGTCGCGCCGATGTGCGAACATTTCCGGCGACTTCAACCTCACCGCCGTCGCCACCACCTCGCGATTCTTATAGAGCGACACCTCCGGCGCCTGCGCCCACGCCAGCCCGGCGTGAAAGGCGATGCTGACCACCAGCGCCGCGGCGGCAACCTGCCGCGCGCGCGGCGAGTCGACGAACGTCCACCAGAACGCCGCGAACAGGAACGCGATGGGTGCCAGCACGTAGAACGCATGGGCCTGCGGCGGCTCCATCACGATCCAGTAACTGGCGTAGACCAGCAGCACGCTCGCCGCCGCGAGCAGGCGCAGCGCCGCACACTTCGCCCGCGGCAGCGCCGCCGGCCACTGCCGCATCGGCCGGAAGGCGTCGATCAGCATCCAGATCGGCTGCACTATCCCCATGACCCCGACCACGATCGCCAGCGGCACGAGCCACTGATGCCGGCCGAAGAACTCGAGCCGTTTCGCGCCATCGGTGGCAATGAACCGGGCGATCTCCAGGCTCGCAAACGACAGGAATCGCGCCAGCGTCGTGAGGATGATCCACGGACTCACCCAGTGCGGGTGGAGGTTGCGCAGCACGCCGCCCGTTCCGGCATGGGGGCCAAAGCGGACCAGCGTCGGCAACAGGAGCGCGCCGGGAATCAACGCGCCCGCGGCAAAGGCCGCGGCGTCGATCGCCAACCCGCGCAGGCCGTCCGCCCGCCGGCTGATCCACGCGCCGCCGGCGAACGGAATCAGCAGCGGCCAGGACATGTGAATCTGCAGCAGCCAGACCATGCCGAGCCCCATCATGGCGTGGGCCGCGGCCGGCGTCAGCCGCCGGAGGCTGAAGGCCGGCGAGGCTTCGAAGAAGCCGATGAAGAACACGATGGCCGGCGCCAGGATGTAGGACGTGTTGATCATGTGTGCCGAGAACTCGATGGTCCACGGTATGGTGAGGAACCATCCCCAGATCAGCCAGCGCGGCGCGGCCGGCAGCTGGGCGCAGGCGTACCAGGCCAGCGCGCAGATGGCCGCGAACGACAGCAGGTTCAGCAGCACGAACGGCGACTCCGGGATGGCGAGCACTTTCAGCGGCAGCCCGACCAGCAGCGCCTGCAGCGCGCCCGGAATCTCGCTCCTGGTCCAGACGACGTCGGGGCCGAAGAAGGGCCAGGCGCCAGTGGCGTAGTAGCGGAATCCGAGCAGGAAAATCTGGGTCTGATCCTCGAAGAAGAACTCGCGGGAAAGCCCGAAGAACAACCGGAACGCGAAACAGACGAGAAGGAGCAGCGGCACGCGCCAGCGTTTCACATCCACGGACCAAAGGATTACACGGACTACACGGATCGCGCGGATTAAGTGGATTGCAAATGCGTGACGCGACGATGAAAAGACCGTGGCCGCGTGTGCGGACCGCTGCTGACGCCGATAATGAGCCGATGGCCGCGTCGGTGCCCGCCACGCTTCTCCTGATCGCGGCCGCGATCGCCGCCGCGATTGCGCTGTCGCTGGTACGCAGCCGTGTCCGGGCGCTGGAAGCCGCGTTCATCGGCGTGCGTCTGGACCTGGCATCGCGCGAGGAAGGGCGGCGTGAGGCGGAGCGGGCGAGGCGCCAGATGCTGGCCGATGTGTCGCACGAGCTCAAGACGCCGCTGACGGCGTTGCGCGGCTATCTGGAAACGCTGCACATGTCGGATCTCGATCTCGATCCGGCGACCCGCGAGCGCTACTTCCGCACCATCGAGCGTGAAACCGTCCGCCTCGATCGCATCGTCGACGACCTGCTGGACCTGGCGAGGCTTGAAGCTCGAGTCGGCACGCTCAACGCGCGGCTGTTCGCCGTGGAACGGGTGTTTCAACACGTGATGCTGCGGCACGAGCACGAGACGCGCCGGCGCGAGATCGAGGTCGACGTGTCGGTGACGGAGGAGGCGGACCAGATCGTCGCCGATCCCGATCGCATCGAGCAGGTGGTCGAAAACCTGTTCTCGAACGCGCTGCGCTACACGCCGGCGGGCGGGCGTATCGAGCTGCGCGCCCGGGGCGACGGCAATGCGATCGTGCTGTCGGTGGTCGACTCGGGCCAGGGCATTCCACCCGATCACATGCCGTTCGTGTTCGATCGGTTCTACAAGGCGGATCCGTCGCGCCGGCGGAGTGCGCCCGGCAGCGGCCTGGGCCTGTCGATCGCGAAGGCGATCGTGGAGCGGCATCACGGATCGATCGGCGTGACCAGCGCGCCCGGCCGCACCGCCTTCACGATCGTGCTGCCGCACCAGTCCGTCGAGCCCGCGCATCACTCGACGTCGACGAACTTGTAGCCGACGCCCCAGGCGGTGAGGATCAGCTCCGGGTTCTGGCCGTCGTGCTCGACCTTCCGGCGCAGCCGGCTGATAACCGTGTCCACGGTTCGTTCGGTGACGTAAGTGTCGTCCGTCCACACCTTGGTCAGGAGGGCGGTGCGGCTGAACACGATGCCGGGGCGCGCCGCGAGCAGATAGAGCAGATCGAATTCCTGCTTGGTCAGATCCACGGCGTGGCCACGGACGATCGCCTCGCGACGCTCGGGATCGAGCGAGACATCGCGCGAGCGGACGTGACGCGGCGCAGCGGCGGTCGACGGCGCGTCCACCCGCTCGTTGCGCCTGAGGATGGCACCGACTCTGGCGACCATCTCGCGGACGCTGAACGGCTTGGTCAGGTA
The DNA here is from genome assembly GCA_036269295.1 of Vicinamibacterales bacterium. GTDB lineage: Bacteria > Acidobacteriota > Vicinamibacteria > Vicinamibacterales > CAVVIG01 > CAVQFC01. Next base: position 8,058 of record DATASG010000220.1, read on the forward strand.
GTCGTCGGCGCCGCTCTCGAGTCCGAGCACTTTGTCGGCTTCGCTGACGCGGGCGGTGAGCATCATGATCGCGCTGGCCATGTTGGCGCTCTGCGATCGGATGGCGCGCACCAGCGTGATGCCGTCGAGGCCGGGGACCATGACGTCAAGGACGATCAGGTCGAATTTCTCCGCGCGCGCCCGTTCGAGCGCGGCCGTACCCTCGGCCACCTCTTCTATGTCGAAGCCGGCCAGTGACAAGTGGAGACGGAGGAGCTCGCGAATCGGCGCCTCGTCTTCGACGAGGAGGATGCGACGCTTCGCGACCTTGGCGGCGGCGATTGGCGCGGAGTCGTGTCGCCTGTCTGGGACAGGCTGAACCAGGGACAGGACAGAGCTGGCGACGTTCATGTGTTGGACCCGCCTTTGGGACGCTGGCCGTGCAAGCGCAAGGCCAGCTGGTCTAAATGCCACATAAGCGCCGGGGCTGCCGGCTGCCGCGGGCGGCTGAAGGGCTATCATAGGCGGCGCGACAGGCACCTTCATGGACCACGCCTTCACCGTCGGCGTCGAGGAAGAATTCCAGATCGTCGATCCTACGACCTGGGAGCTTCGCTCGCACGTCTCGGAGCTGCTCGCGTCGAGCGCGCCGGCGTTCGGCGATCACATCAAGCGGGAGATGCACCAGTCGATCGTCGAGGTCGGCACCAAGATCTGCGGATCGATCGAGGAGCTGGCGGGCGAGATCATCCGCACCCGGCGCGATCTCGCCGACGCGGCCGAGCGTGTCGGGCTGCGCATCGCCGCGGCCGGCACGCATCCGTTCTCGAGCTGGACGGATCAGGTGATCTCGCCCGGCGAGCGCTACGAGATGATCGTCGAGGAGCTGCAGCAGCTGGCGCGCTCGCTGCTGATTTTCGGCCTGCACGTGCACGTGGCGGTGCCCGATCCCTCGTCGATGATCGATCTGATGAACGAGGCGCGCTATTTTCTGCCGCACCTGCTCGCTCTCTCGACCAGCTCGCCGTTCTGGATGGGCCGCGACACCGGTCTGAAGTCGTACCGCACCACCGTGTTCCGACGCTTTCCGCGCACCGGCATCCCCGATCACTTCGACTCGTGGCGGGAGTACGAGCGCTACGTCGAGCTGCTGGTCGAGCTGCACTGCATCGACAACGGCAAGAAGATCTGGTGGGACCTGCGGCCGCAGCCGACTTTTGGCACGCTCGAGTTCCGCATCTGCGACGTGCCGACGGCTCCGTGCGCCTCGATCGCGATCGCGGCGCTGGCCCAGGCGATCATCGTGAAGTTGTACCGCCTCCGTGAGCGCAACCTCGGCTTCCGCCGCTACCATCGGGCGCTGATCGAGGAGAATAAGTGGCGCGCGGCGCGCTGGGGCATCGACGGCAAGCTGATCGATTTCGGCAAGCGACGCGAGGTCCCGATGCGCGAACTCGCCGAGGAGCTGCTCGAGTTCATCGACGATGTGCTGGACGATCTGGGGAGCCGCCGCGAGGTCCAGTACGTGCGGGCGATTCTGGCCGGCGGGACGAGCGCGGAAAAGCAGTTGCAGGTGTACCGAAGGACCGGCGATCTGCGCGCGGTCGTTCAGTCGATTGTCGACGAGACGCGAGCCGAAGTCGAGCAGTCGGCGATGACTTATCACCTATGAAAATCGGACTTCTATGCGGCCGCGAGTCCTCGTTTCCGCCGGCGTTTCTCGCCCGGGTCAACACCATGGGCCAGCCGCACGGGATCAGCGCGGAGTTCCTGAAGCTGGCCGGCACGAAGATGGGTGAGCCGTCCGGCTACGCGGTCATCGTCGATCGCATTTCACACGAGGTCGAATACTTCCGCGCCTACCTGAAGCACGCCGTGCTGGAGGGCGCCTACGTCATCAACAACCCGTTCTGGTGGACCGCCGACGACAAGTTCTTCAACTATTCGGTAGCGCAGAAGCTGGGCGTGGCTGTGCCGAAGACCGTGGTGCTGCCGCAGAAGGGGTATCCGCCCGACGTCGATCTCGCACCCGAGTCGCTGCACAACCTCGGCTACCCGATCGACTGGGACGGACTGCTCGACTACGTCGGCCGTCCGGCGATCCTCAAGCCGTACTCGGGCGGCGGCTGGAAGCACGTCTACAAGGTGCACGACCGGGCGGAGCTGATCGCCGCCTACGACGGCACCGCGCCGTACTGTATGACCCTGCAGCAGTTAATTCACTTCGATCAGTACGTACGCTGTTTCACGTTCGGCAAGGACGACATCGTGCCGGTCGCCTACGATCCGCACCAGCGCCGTTACCTCATCGATCACACGTACCTGTCGCCCGCGCTCGGGGCGCGTGTGGTCCGCGACGCGCGGACGCTCAACAACGCGCTCGGCTACGAGATGAACACGATCGAGTTCGCGGTCGAGAACGGCGTGCCCTATGCGATCGACTTCCTCAATCCAGCGCCCGACTTCGAGCGCGACCGCATCACGCCGTTCTACTTCGAGATGTGCGTGGAGAAGATGAGCGAGATGGTGATCGACCGCGCGCTCCACGGCAAACCGCAGCAGACGTGGCCTCGGTGGACGCAGATGACGGGGCTCTCGGAGTCGAGTGCCGTATAGGGGCCTGGGCCTCGGGGCTCGGCGCTGGTGGGGGCTGGGGTCTCGATGAGAGGCGCGTGACGACAGCCACCGGTGTCTGGAACTCGCTGCTCGCCGGGACCGACACGTCCGCGATGTGCGGCCACCTGTCCTCGCTGATGCGCGAGCGGCGGCTGCGCTTCGGCGACCGCGTCATCTGTCCGTTCCTCCGTCCGTTCTTTCTCGACGCGGCCGACGAGGCGCGGGTGCGCGGGGTCGTGGAGATGCTGTGGCGGCTCGGCGAGCGCGTCGCCGCCGAAGCGATCGGGACGCCGCAGATGCTCACCGAGATGGCGCTCAGCGACGCCGAGATCCGGCTGGCCCAGATCGATCCGGGCTACGCGACGACCAGCACGGCGGCGCGGGCTGACGCCTTCCTCCTCCCCGAGTCGCTGCGATTCGCCGAGTACAACGCGGAGTCCCCGGCCGGGCCCGGCTACAGCCAGCTGCTGGCGGAGCTGTTCGACGCCGAGCCGGCGATGGCCGGCGTCCGCGAACAGTTCGAGGTGCGCTTTGCGCGACCGGTCGAGGCACTGCTCGAGGCGCTGCTCACAACCTATCGCGACTGGGGCGGCACCGCGTCGCCGCCGCGGATCGCGATCGTCGACTGGCGCGAGGTGCCGACCTTCAGCGAGTTCGAGATCCTGCGGGACGCGTTCATCGCGCTCGGGGCGCCGACGGTCATCTGCGATCCGCGCGATCTCGAGTTCGCCGCCGGTACGGGACGCGGCCTCCACGCGCACGGCGAGCGGATCGATCTGGTCTACCGCCGGGTGCTCGTCAACGACATCGTCGCGCGCGAGACCGAGTGCCGCGCGCTCCTCGACGGCTACCGAAGCCGGACGGTCTGCGTCGCCAACTCGCTGCGCTGCAAGATCCCGCACAAGAAGGCGTTCTTCGCCGTGCTCACCGGCGAGCGCTACGCGGGGCTGTTCTCTGCGGCGGAGCGCGAGATGATCCGGCAGCATGTGCCGTGGACGACGATGGTGGAGGAGGAAAGGGTCAGCGTGGACGGCCAGTCAGTGGATCTGCCGGCGCACCTGCGCGCGAACCGGGATCGGTTCGTGATCAAGCCGAACGACGAGTATGGGGGAACCGGTGTCACCCTCGGCTGGGAAACCAGCGAAGCCGAGTGGGACGCCGCGATCGGGCGCGCGCTCGCCGAGCGCGAGCGCGGTTGGGTCGCGCAGCAGCGGATTGCCGTTCGGCGCGAAGTATTTCCGGTGTGCGAGGGCGGCGCGATGACGCCGCGCGAGATGCTGGTCGATTTCGCGCCGTACGTCTTCGGCGGAAGGCTCGCGGGGTACCTGACGCGTCTGAGCGCTTCGGGCCTTGCCAACGTCACATCCGGCGGCGGCCAGGTGCCGGCGTTCGTCGTACAATCGAGGCACACAGCGAGCCGCTAGCGGCCTTATCACTGCGCCAGCCGCAAGTCCCCAGCCCGTATGTCGCATTCGCCCTTCGGTGATCCTGCAGCAGATCTTGCGCCCGGCGCGCGCAACGCCGTCGAAGTCTGCCTCGGCATTCAGCGCGGTGAGCAGGTGGCGCTGATCGCCGACCAGGCGAGCGCACAGGTGGCGGCGAGCATCGCCGCCGCGCTCGACGGGGTGGGGGCGCCTTATCAAAGCGTCCTGATCGAGAACCTGGTCACGCGACCGATGACGGCGGCCCCGCCCGCCGTGCTCGAGGCGCTGGAGCGGGCCGATGCCGGCATCCTGTGCGTGCAGCCGGAACAGGGCGAGCTCGGCGCGAGGATGGCGATCGTGTCGGTGGTCGAGCGACGCGCGATCCGCTACGCGCACATGGTCGGGGTCACGCCGCAGATCATGCGGCAGGGCATGCGCGCCGACTACCGCCTGGTCGACGAGTTGAGCCAGCGGCTATGTGAACGAATGCCGCGCGCCCGGCGGCTCCGGGTGGAGACGGCGGGAGGCACCAGCCTCACCGCGACGTTCGATCCAGCGATGACCTGGGTGAAGACCAGCGGCCTCATCAACCGCCGCTACTGGTCGAACCTGCCGGCGGGAGAAGTCTTCACAACGCCGCTGAGCGTCGACGGCGTGTTCGTCTGCGACGGCACCGCCGGCGACTACTTCGGCCCGAAGTACGGCGATCTGCGCACCAGCCCGCTGACGCTCGAGATCACGGGCGGACGCCTGCAGTCGGCGCACAGCGATCGCAAGGATCTGGAGCAGGAGTTCTGGCGATACTGCCACACCGACGAGCACAGCAACCGCGTCGGCGAGCTCGCCTTCGGCACCAACATCGCGCTCGAGGAGATGATCGGCGTGCTGCTCCAGGACGAAAAGATCCCCGGCGTCCACCTCGCGTTTGGCGACCCCTACGGCAGCCAGACCGGCGCGCCCTGGAAGTCGCGCACGCACATCGACGTCCTGACGCGGGGCTGCGACGTGTGGATCGACGATGAGCAGGTGATTGGAAACGGGCGCTACCTGATGGACAGGTTCGGGCTCTAGCGGCCACTGAGATAGTCGCGCATCTGATGCTTCCAATACGGCCAGTCGTGCCCGCCGAGAGGGCCCCAATCATCCAGGTGATGGCGCACGCCGCGGCTGGCGAGGATCTCCGACAGCCGGTAGGCCTCGCCGCTGTGCTCGAACGGCCCGGTGCCGGTGGCGATGTGGATGTCGCAACTCGCCAGGTGGCCGAGGGCCCACGGGTCGCTGAGGTTGGCCATGTAGTCGACCGGGTTGTTGAAGTAGAAGTTGTCGTCGTAGGCGCCGTTCATGAAGCGCTTCATGTCGTAGACGCCCGAGAGCGCGAAGCAGCGCTTCACGACGTCGGGGTGCTTGAAGAGGGTGTTGGCGGCGTGATAGCCGCCGAGCGACGCGCCCATCGTCCACACCGCCGCGTCCGGCGACTGGCAGTGCGCGCGGGCGAACGGGATCACTTCGTGCCGAATGTATTCGTCGTACTGCCGCTGCATCCAGCTGCGGTGGAGCGGATGGGCGCCACGGTTCGCGAACGAGTCGCCGTGGTTGATGTTGACGCAGAAGGCCTTGACCGTGCCGGCGTCAATGAGCTCGCCGATCGCATCGATCATCCCGTGCCGCTCGTATTCCTCCTCGTCACCGCCGCTGGTCGGGAACATGATCATCGGCGGTCCCCAGTGGCCGAGCACGACCACCCCGAGCTCGCGTCGGATCCGTTCCGAGTACCAGCGATGATGTTCACGGCGCATATGATGGACTTTCTGGCGTTGGTTCGACGAGCGAGTATATGACCATCCTCTGTATCGCGACCTATTTCAAAGGCGAGCCGTTTCTGCGCGAGTGCAAGGCGCAGGGCTGGACGGTCGTGCTGCTGACGACCGACACGCTCGTCGGGGCGGAGTGGCCGCGCGAGTCGATTGACGAGATTCACTCGGTTCCGCGCGACGCGGGCGACGAGGCGATTCGCCGCCACGTCGACAAGATTGTCCGCCGCCGCAAGATCGACCGGATCGCCGCGCTCGACGACTTCGATGTCGAGGTCGCCGCGATGCTGCGCGAGCACCTGCGCGTACCCGGCATGGGCCGCACCACCGCGAGCCGCTTTCGCGACAAGCTGGCGATGCGGATGCAGGCGCGGACGCTCGGCGTCGCCGTCCCCGAGTTCGCGGCCGTGTTCAACGATCAGGAGGTCGCGGACTGGGCAGGCCGGGTGCCGCCGCCCTGGGTGCTCAAGCCGCGCTCGTCGGCAGCCGCGATTGGCATCAAGAAGGTCGACGAGCGAGACGCGCTGTGGCGCGCGCTCGACGCGGCCGGCGACGACCGCGCGCAGTGCCTCCTCGAACAGTTCGTGCCAGGCGATGTCTACCACGTCGATTCGATCGTGTGGCACGGCCAGGTCGTGTTCGCGGTGGCGTTCAAGTACGGCCGTCCGCCAATGGAGGTGTCGCACCAGGGCGGCCTGTTCATCACCCGCCGGCTGCCGGACGCTTCCGATGAAGCCACCGCGGTCCTCGGGATGAACCGGACGCTGCAGGAAGGACTCGGCATCCGTCGCGGCGTGTCGCACACGGAGTTCATACGAGCGGGAGGGTCGGCGGGAGGGGCAGGAGGGGCAGGAGGGCCAGGACGGGCGGGAGGGGCGGGAGAGGCGGGCGCGTTTGTGTTCCTCGAGACGTCGGCGCGGGTCGGCGGCGCCTACATCGTCGACACGATCGAAGCGGCGACCGGGATCAACCTGTGGCGCGAGTGGGCCAAGGTCGAGATCGCGGGCGAGCACGGTGCTTACTCGGTGCCGCCGCGTCGCGACGAGTACGCCGGCATCGTGCTGACGCTCGCGCGCCAGGAAGCC
>DATASG010000221.1:0-10529 GCA_036269295.1 Vicinamibacterales bacterium
TCCGGCTGCACGCGCGCCAGCGCCGCATTGACCCGCTGCAGCGTCTCGAACATGTTCACCGACCACGAGAAAAACAGGTCGATTTCCGCGGTGCCGCGGCTGGTGATCGACCGCACGTTCTCGAGCCCCTGCACGCTGTTCACCGCCTCTTCGATCTTGCGGGTGACGGTCACCTGCATCTGATCGATCGGCGCCACGCCGTTGTCGACGGCGACGACAATGCGGGGGAACTCGACTTCGGGGAAGACGGCGACCGGAATCGTCGTCGCCAGGTACACGCCGACGGCGACCAGGGTGAGGATGACGAAGATGATCGGTTTGCCGTGGCGCGCGGTCCAGTGTTCGTCGCGCGCGGCGTCGTCGGGCGCAGCACCCATCAGTTCTTGTCCTCGTCGGCTTCGTCTTTTTCGCCGGCCGCCTTCTCGCCCGGCTTCATGACCCGCACCTTCGTCTTGTCCTCGAGCCCGAGCCCGCCCTGGGTGACGACGCGCTGGCCGACGTCGACGCCGGCGACGATTTGCACCATTTCAGGCTCACGCACGCCGATCTGCACCACTTTCTCGTGAGCGACGTTCTGGTCGTCGACGATCAGGACAATCGTCTCGCCCTCGGCGTTGGGCAGCACCGCCGGTGCGGGGATCAGCGTCGCCCCTTCGAGCGTCGCCGCCACAATCGACACGTGGACCGACTGACCGGCGTGCATCTGCTCGCCCGGGTTGTCGGCCTGCACCCACACCTGCACCGTCGTGCTGTTCTGGTCCGACGCGGGGCTGACGATGGTGACGCGGCCGGTCACCAGCTCGCCGCCGTCGGCCGGGGTGATCGTCGCCTCGTTGCCGACCTTGACGTTCTTGGCCTGGTCCTGCGCCATGTTCACGCGGGCGACGACCTTCGACATGTCCATCACCGTCAGCATCGGCGTTCCCGCTGCCGCCATTTCTCCCGGATAGAGCGGGCGGTCGGTGACCACGCCGGTAATCGGGCTGCGGATCTCCGCATAGCTGGCCTGCGCCTGCGCGCTCTCGAAGTGGCCCTTGGCAGCCTCGACCTGCGCCGCCGCGGTGTTGATCTGTTCCTTGCCGCCGACGGTCTGGAGCGCCTGCAGATGCTGCTGCGCGGTGTCGTTGGCGGCCTTGGCCTGCGCGTACCCGACCTCCGCTTCATCCACCAGCTTCTTCGCGAGCGCGCCGTCCTTGAACAGCTGCTGGCGGCTGTCGAGCAGCCGTTTGGCCGCATCCATGGCCTCGCGCGCCGCCGCGACGTCGGTCTGCGCCTTCGTCATCTGCTCCGGCACCCCGGCCGTCGTCGTCGATCGGTAGTTGGACTGCGCCTGCTCGTACTGGCCGCGGCTTTCCTGCGCTGCGGCAGTCAGGTCGCGCGCCTCGAGCTCGGCGAGCAGCTGTCCCTGCTTGACGTGGTCGCCGCGGTTGACCAGAAAGCGCCGCACCGGCGCGCTGATCTTCGGCACGATGTTGGCCTGGTCACGCGGGTAGAGCACGGCGTCGGCGTTGACGATCAGCCTGATGCTTCCCGTGATCGCCGGCGACACCCGCACCGGCGCGATCACCTCTTCCTTCTTCTCGGTTTTCTTGCACGCGCCAGCCATCAACAGGGCGGCACAACAGAGAATCAGGCAGGCCGGGTAGGTCACCCTGGTCAGGTGGATCGAGTGGGTCGAGGAGGTCGAATGGGTCATCATGGTTGCAGCGTCCCGGTCAGTGTCTGCAGCGCCGCGAGCGCGACTCGATACCGCACGAGTCCATCGTCGTAGGCGTTGCGCACCTGAATCAGCGTCGTCTGGGCGTCGACGACTTCGAGCACCGATACTTCGCCAGCCTGGTAGCGGAGCAGCGTCAGCCGCAGGCTTTCGGTCGAGAGATCGAGCGACTCGCGCAGCGAGGTAACCTGATCGCGCGCCATCTCGGCCTCGCGATGAAAGGTGGAGATGTTCGCCTGCAGCTGCCGCTGCGCCAGCGTGAGGTCGCTTTTCGCCGCCTGCACCCGGAGCTGCGCCTGTTTCAGCTTGCTCTGCGCCGCGCCCCAGTTCCACAGCGGCACGTTGAGCTGTACCTGGGCCACCGATCCGAGCAGGTTGACGCCGGCGGGATTCTCTGGCGTCGGCGTCGAGTGCGTGGCGAACTCGTTGGCGTTGATGCCGTAGAAGTAGTCGAAGGACAGCGTCGGCAGCACGGCGCCGCGCGCCACGCCGATGCCCAGCGTTTCCTGCTGGACCGACGCTTCGGCGGCCCGGAGATCGGGGCTGTTGCTGGCGGCGGTCGCTTTCAGATCGGTCAGCGGCAGCAGCGGCATCATCGCCTGCAGGTCGTCGACCACGGAAAAGCCATCGCGGAAGTCGGGGAAGATGAGCACCGAGAGCCCGAGGCGGCTCTTGAGCACCGCCAGCTCCGCGTCCTGCGCGTCCCGCGTGCGCTGTGCCACCTGAATCTGTGCCTTCACGACGTCGGAGTGAGCGACCTCGCCGCCCGACTCCTGCTTCTTGGTGATGTCAAGAAACTGCTGCACCTCGCGCAGGCTCTGTTGCGCGCTGGCGAGCTTACGTTGGGCCGCGACCAGCCCGTAGTAGTTCTGCACGATGGTGGCGACGAGCCCGCGCGCCGCGACGTCGGCTTTCGCTCGCGCCACGGTTTCCGCCGCCGTCGCGCTGCGGAACTCCGACCATTTCGCGAGCGAGAAAACGTCGCCGTGCACGTTGAGGTAGGTCGCGTACACGCGGGGGCCGTCGTTCGGCACCCACACGCCCGACGGCGTGCCGTTGGGCTGCGTGTAGATGTACTGGCTGAAGCCGCTGACCGCCGGCAGCAGCGCGGCGCGCGCTTGCTTCTTGTCCTCGGTCGCGAGATCGGAGGCGAGCTGCGCCGCCCGGAACTGCTGGCTGTTGGCGCGCGCCTGGTCGAGCACCGCCTGCAGCGTCAGCGGCGCGTCGGGCGCCGCGGCGGGCGGCGGCGGCTGGCCGGCCGCCGGCGCTGCGACGAGCAACCCGGCGACCAGCAGTCGGATGATGGATCGGATCATGAGCCCGTTCACTTCATCTGATACGTCAGCACGCGGAAGGTGCCGGCGACCGCTTTCGGACGGTCCTTCGATCCCGGCGCCTGCGGCTCGTAGTCGGTTGCCGCAAGATAGATCGTATGCGTCGCCGGGTCGAGCGCCATCGTCCGTGCCCCGCGGACGGTCTTGATCGTCTGGACGATCTTCAGCACCGAGGGCGAGTCCTCGTGCGCGACCGACACCGTGCCGGCGCCGCCGTTGGAGGTGAACGCGAGCTTGGTCTGCGGATCGAACCACGTGGAGTCGACGCCTTCGCCAACGGGGACGCTGTAGACGACCTTGCCGTTCGTGCTGTCCATCATCACCAGCAGCTTGTTGTCGCAGCCGAGGAACAGGCGGTGATTGGTGAGGTCGAACGCCATCCCGCTGGCGGACTCGCAGGGGGCGGCAGGCCAGGTGGCGCTCACCTTGTGCGTGGCGATGTCGATCACCTTGACCGAGTTGAGATCTTCCATGTTGACGTAGATCTTGCCCGCCTTGGAGTCGGCCTGCGCCGTCTCCGGCTTGCCTTCGAGCGGGATCGTCGCCACCACCTTGCCGGTCGTCGCATCGAACACGGTCGCCGACTTGCCGCGCCCGTTCATGGTGTAGACCTCTTTCTTCGAGGGCTCGTACAGGATCCAGTCCGGGTTCTCGCCGGTCTCGACTTTCTGAATCAGCTTGAGCGTCTTCAGGTCGAAGATGCTGGAGTTGTTGCCGCGGCCGTTGCTGACGAAGCCGCGGCCGAGGTCCGCCGACGTGGCGACACCGTGCACGCCGGGCGTGTCGGGGATGTCGCCGACCACCTTGTTGGTCTGGGTGTCAATCACCACCACGTGTGTCGCGTGGCTGACGTAGAGGCGGTGCGCCGCCGAGTCGATCGACAGGTAGTCCCACCCGCCTTCGCCGCCGATCGGGATGACCGGCCCGGCATGATACGGCCCCTCCTGACCCTTCAGCCCGGTCACCACCGTCAGACACAGAATCGCCGCCATCGCCAGTGCGTGTCGCATACTCGCTCCTTTCACAGGCGACCTGAACGGACCGCCTATGTTTCCCGCCTCAGAATTTCATCCGCACCGAGAACTGCAGCTGGCGCGCGGCGCGCGCCGAGACCGGCAGGCCGAACAGCGGCGAGCTCAGCGTGCCGACGAACGTGCCGTAGTTCACGTGATTCAACACGTTGAAGGCGTCGAGCCCGAGCGTGAACTCACGGGCATCCTTGCCGGCGCCGAGCTTGACGTCGCGCGAGGCGCGGATGTCGAGCGACGCAAAACCGGCGGTTTCCAGGCTGTTGCGCGGCACGCCGTCCGGCCGCGCGCGTCCGCGCCCGTTGTTGAACGGATCCAGGCCCAGCGTCTCGGTGTAGGGGCCGCCGCTGTTCATCGACACGCCCACGCCGAGATCGAACAACTTCAGCCCCGTCCGGCCGAGCAGGTTGAAGCGGTGGCGACGGTCGAAGTCGGCGCGTGCCCATTCCCCGGACAAATCATAGTCGTTCGCCGGAAACGAGGTGATGCCGCTGGTGTCGTTGTAGGCGCGGCTGAGGGTGTACTGCATCTGTCCGTTGAACCAGCGCGACACCTTGCCGCGGACGGTGACCTGCAGCGAATCGGTTTGCTGGCGGCCGGTCGATTCCACTTGGCGGATGGAGCCGTAGGCCGAATCCGGCCGCGTGAGATAGAGCGGCGGCGGTGGCGCGTTGACGTCGCGCGATCGGAACAGGTGATAGCCCTGCGTGCCGGTGTAGGTCAGCGACAGGGTCAGCGACTTCTGCAGCTGATGATCGAGGCCGACGCTGTATTGGAGCGTCTCCGGAATCTGTACGTCGGGCGCCAGCCGTACGATGCTCGGCGGCTGCGATGCGGCCGCCGCCGCCGATGCGAACGGATCCGGGTAGCCCGGGTTGGTGATCACGTACCTGGTCAGGCCGCCGGGCAGAGAGTGCAGCACGTCGGCGATGACGACCGGACCGCTGCGATCGTTGAACACGCCGGCGCCCACGCGCAGCACGTTGGTCTTCTTGTCGCCCGGCGCCCAGGCGAGCGAGAAGCGCGGCGCGAAATTGTTGTCGTCGTGAAAATAGTTCTGCCAGTCGTAACGCAGGCCGAAGGACAGCGACAGGCCCGGGCGCGCCTGCCAGTCGTCTTTGATGTAGGTGCCGACCTGCTTCTCGAGCAGCGAGACGTCGCCGTTCCCCGTCTGCTGCGTGAATGCGTACGGCGTGCCGGCGGCATACGTGTTGAGGCCGGAGAAGGAGAACGTCCCGCCGACGTTGGTGCGGTCGAAGAAGCCGCGCTCGCTCCAGTCAGGCAGCTGGAAGCCGGCCTGAATCAGGTGGTGCCCCTTGGTCCACGCCAGGCTCTCGTTCAGGTTGATGTGCGTCTCGGTGCGGACCAGATCCGCCTGGCCGCCGCCGCCGGTGAAGGCGCCGTTGACGACGATGGCGGGCGCCGAAGAGGCGCTGACGGTCGGCTCGCGCTCGTGGCCGAACAGCATCTGGAACTGGTTGAGCAGTGTCGGGCTCAGAATCGTCTGCTGCGTGTAGGTGACCTGCTGCTCGTGGTGCGTGAAGGTGCTGGCCGCGCTCGCCAGCGTCGTGCCGCCGACGCCGCGGTTCTGATCGAGCTCGTACTGGTAGTTCGGCCGGATCGAGAACGTGTTCTTGTCGCTGATCTGCCGCGTGATGCTGAAGTTCACCCGCGCCTGGCCGTTCTTGTGCGGCAGGTTGTCCTGGATGATGCCCGATGGCCCGAGCGCGTAGATAAACGACTGCTGGTTCAGGATCTCGTCGTTCGCCGACAGCGCGAACGACATCTTCCCGCTCGAGCCCAGCGGGCCGCCGAGGAAGCCTTCGTAGATCTCCCGGTCTTCCGGCGGCTTCGTTGTCGAGAAGGGATTGCGCGCGTTGACCGCGGCGTCGCGGAAGATCACCGAGCCCTCGCCGTGGTACTGCTGCGTGCCGGGCTTGGTCAGGATCTCGACCCGGCCGCGTCCGGGGCGCGAATATTCCGCCGAGTACGGATCCTGGTTGATCTTGATCTGCTGCATCTGGGCGGCGCTGACGTTCAGCGCGCTCACCTCCATGCCGTTGACCACGATCGTGACGCCGCCGTTGCCGATCGATCCCGCGTCCAGGAATTGCGACATCGTCGCGACGACGTCGTTGTCGAAGACCGGCAGGCTCTCGAGCATGTTCTGGTCGATCGTGATCGCGTCGACGTTGTTGCCGGCAGCCGTGCCGACCTCGGTGACCGCATTGCTGACCGTGATCTCCTGCGTCAGGCCGGCGAGGTCGAGCACCAGCCGCTGCGAGGCCGGCGCCCGGGTGCCGACGCGCAGCTTGGCCGTCGCCGGCTTGAACCCCTCGTATCCGGCGCGGAGCTCGTAGGCGCCAGGCGGGACCCGATCGAAGCGGAACGCCCCCCGGCCGTCGGCGACCGTCGTTCGCACCACCGCCCCGGACGCGTTGACCAGCTCCACCGTTGCCGCCGGCAGGACGGACCCGGTCTGATCCTGGACGACGCCGCTCACGGCGACGGACGAAGACGGTGCCTGGCCGTTGACCAGGATCGACAGGGCGCACCAGAGACAGAAAACGTACACGGGCTTCATCAGGGGACCTCCAGTGTAGTGCGGCGAGGATGAACCGGGGATGAACTCGCCGCCCGAGCCGGTCGAGGGGTCCTGACGTAGAATTTTTCGAGCGATGCGTGTCCTCCTGGTCGAAGACGAACCGGCGGCGGCTCACGTGCTGGCCAAGGGGCTGCGTGAGCAGACCTACGCCGTCGACGTCGCCGGCGACGGCGACGCGGCGGTGTTTCAGGTCGGTACCACCGACTACGACGCCGTGATCCTCGACGTCATGCTCCCCGGGCGCAACGGGTTCGCCGTCTGCCGCACCATTCGCGAGTCGGGCTGCGCAGTGCCGATCCTCATGGTGACCGCGCGCGACGCCGTCGAGGCGCGCATCGAAGGGCTGGACTGCGGCGCCGACGACTACCTGGTGAAGCCGTTCGACTTCGGCGAGCTGCTGGCGCGGCTCCGGGCGCTGATCAGACGCGGCGGCCAGCCGCTGCTGCCGGAACGGTTGACGATCGGGCCGCTCGCAATCGACACCCGCACACGGCAAGTGCGTGTCCGCAACCTCGACGTGCCGCTCACCGCCAAGGAGTACGCGCTGCTCGAGTACCTGGTTCGGCGCGCGGGCGACGTCGTCAGCCGCGCCGACATCTCCGAGCACGTGTGGGACGAGCATCACGACCCGGTGTCGAACGTTGTCGACGTCTACGTGCAGAGGCTCAGGCGGAAGCTCGATCGATCGGGCACCGAGTCCATGATCCGGACCCGGCGCGGCGAAGGATATCAGCTGGTGATCGGAGCCACGGCGCCATGACGACCCTGTCGCTGCGGGCGCGGCTGACGCTGTGGTACACGCTGGCGCTGCTTGCGGTGCTCTGCCTGTTCGGCGCCAACGTGCTCTGGCAGCAGCGGCGCATCGGCATGCGCCGCGTCGATCGCGAGCTCGAGGCGCTGATCGCGACCCTGGCCAACGTGATGCAGGACGAGCTCAACGAACAGGACGACCCCGTGACAGCCGCCACCGAAGCGACCACGACCGTCAACGCGCCAGGCCGCGCGCTGGCGATCTTCGATCTCGAGGGCCGGACCCTCAGTGGCCGCTGGAGCGGTCTCGGACCCCGCAATCCCTTGCCGGCGGCCGACGCGGCGCCGAGCGTGCGGACGGTGGAGACGTCCGCCGGCGCGTGGCGGGTGCACGCCCGGACGCACGCGTTCGCCGACCGTACGCTGGTGTTGCTGGTCGCCAGTCCGATGACGGACGTCCTTCGCGAGCAGCACGAGGTGCAGGAAGCGATGATCGTCGGCATCCCGATCGTCCTCCTGCTCGCAGCGACCGGGGGTCTGTGGCTGGCATCGATCGGGCTCAGGCCGATCACCGACATGGCTCAGCGCGCGGCGGGAATCGCGCCGACCGGGCTGGAGGATCTGGGACAGACCGATCGGACCGACGAGCTCGGCCAGCTGGCCGTGGCGTTCAACGGTTTGGTGGCGCGGATTCGCGCCACGCTGCAGACGCAGCGCCAGTTCATGGCCGACGCCTCCCACGAACTGCGAACGCCGGTGTCGGTGGTGCGGGCGACCTCGGACGTCATGCTGAGCCGCGAGCACCGCGACGAAGCCGAGTACCGCGAGGCGATGGCGATCGTGGGCGCCCAGGCGCGGCGGCTGGGGCGCCTGGTCGAAGACATGCTGGTGCTGGCGCGCGCGGATGCCGGCGGCTACCCGTTGCGGCCCGTCGACCTCTATCTCGACGAGCTCGTCTCCGACTGCCGCCGCGCGGTCGACGTGCTCGCGATCGAGCGGGGCGTCACCATCCGCTCGGCCGGTCCGGCCGACATTCCGTTTCGCGGCGACGAGGATCTGCTGCGCCGGCTGCTGTTGAACGTCCTCCAGAACGCCGTCCAACACACGCCGTCGGGCGGCGCCGTCGCGGTCGACATCGCCCGGGACCCCGAAGCGGTGCGGATTCGCGTCACCGACGAAGGCGTCGGCATTCCCGCCGGCGATCAGCAGCGGATTTTCGATCGCTTCGTCCAGCTCGACGCGGCGCGGCGAGGGCAGGGAACCGGACTCGGCCTGCCGATCGCGCGCTGGATCGCCGAAGCGCACAGCGGCACGCTCGTGCTCGAGCACAGTGGCCCCGGCGGCTCGACGTTCTGCGTCTCGCTGCCGACGGGGTGAAGGTACTCAAGGTTCTCGGGGTTGCTCCACCCCGTTCAGGGCAGCGAGTTGACCAGGAGCTCCGTGACCGAGTGGACCAGGCGGAGGAGCGGGGCGTAGGCAAGGATGAGAGCCGGGGCCATGATGGCGGGCGCCAGCCAGCGCGGCAAGCGGCGCCCGGCCTCCGATGGGGAGTCGTCGAGCAGGCGCTGCACCCGCGCGGTGATGTCGCCGCCATCGACGAGCGCGCTGATCGGCTCGTCGATTGGAGTGGCCGGCGGCGTCAGCCGCGCGACTTTGACGAGCGCCGAGGCGAGAGCGCAGCGCTCCCGTTCGCTCTCGCCCGCGCCGCGATCCGCCGCGTGCTCGGATGCGGCCGCCCATCGCCGCTCTATCGAGCGCGCGGGGCCGGCGGCAAACCACAGGTCAGGCGCGATGCGCATGGCGAGCCGCTTGAGGTTGTCGCACGCGCGCCAGTGGCCGAGCTCGTGCGCCACGCTCGCGCGCAACTCCTCGTCGGTGAGCGCCGCCAGCACCGGCCGTGTAACCAGCAGGCGTGGACGCAGTACGCCAACCAGCGCCATCACCGGAGCGTCGGCCTCGATCGCAAACGCCGGCATCGATACGCCGTCGAGCGATAGCGGGCGCGAGACGCGCATCCAGCGTTCGGTGCGCCGCGCCGCGCTTCGCCAGGCAACCACGCCGCGTGCGATGCCCGACCCCATCACCGCCATCGCCAGCACCGCGAGCGTGGTCAGCGTCACGTCGAAGCCTTCGACGCCTTCGCGCGGCTCGAACCGCCAGTATGACGGGAGAAACACGGTCGCGACGAACGCGATCGACAGGACGGCGGGTGCGAGCCGCAGCGCCAGCCAGAGTCCGGGCGAGGTCTGACGCGTGCGTCGCGCCAGCCCGACCGAGAGCAGCGCGGCCGCCGCGGTCACCGCCGCGTTGAACGCCAGAAACCAGGCGAGCGCCAGCGTCGTGCCGTGGAGCAGGAAGGCGCTCATCGATCCCTCTCCGGATCCGTGGCGCGGCGTTTTTCGCGGATCAGACGCTCGAGATCGTCGAGCAGTGCCCGATCGCGATCCGACACCGCGTCGACCAGCGACGACAGCAGCGGCAGCGGCGCGCCGCCGTGCTGCTGCAGCAGATTCTGCACCAGCTCGGTGGCGACCGCCCCTGCCATTTCGTCGCGCGTCGCGGTCGCGGAGTAGACGAAGGCGCGCCCGACCTTGCGGCGATCCAGCAGCCGCTTCTTGAACAATCGATCCATCGTCGTCATCACCGTGGTGTAGGCGACGGAGGCATCGAGCCGCTCGCAGGCCTCGCGGACGTTGATCTCGCCGGCCTTCCACACCACGCTCATCACCTCGCGCTCGAGCGCGCCGAGGCGTTGTTCGAAGAGCTCGTGCGACGACTTGAAACCCCAGAAGAGAAAGGGCCGGTGCATCACTGCCCGGAAGCGTAGGACTCCGAAGCCGGCGCTGTCAAATCGATGCCAGCGCGCGGCCGGCGATGAACCCGCTCGACCACGCCCACTGAAAATTGAAGCCGCCGATGCGGCCGTCGACGTCGAGGATCTCCCCGACGCACCACAGTCCGCGACAGGCGCGTGACGCCATCGTGCCGGCGTCGATTTCCGTGAGCGCGACGCCTCCGGCCGTGGCTTCCGCGTAGGTGTATCCCCGCGAGCCGGACACGGGCAGCGGGTACTCGACCAGGGCGCGTGACAAGCG
>DATASG010000222.1:0-8458 GCA_036269295.1 Vicinamibacterales bacterium
GTGCAGGGGGTGCTGCTGACGGAGCTGGCGCGCGCCGCTGACTTCGTGCTGCCGGGTGCAACGTACGTGGAGAAGGAAGCGTCCTATTCAAACCAGCAGGGGCGGCTGCAGGGCACGTCGCGAGCGGTGCCGCTGCCTGGCGAGGCGAAGGAAGACTGGGAGATCCTGGTTCAGCTTGCCGAGGCGCTCGGCGTGCCGTTCTCGTATCAAAGCGCCGCCGACGTCCGCCGCGACATCGTTGCCGGCTTCCCGGCGGTGGCGGAGCTACAGGGGTTAGCGACGATGACGTTCAACACACCACTCGAAGCCCGAAGCTGGCTGCAGGCATCGAATCCGTCGGAACGATGGAAATGGGACTTCATGTACCAGGATCTGCCACCGGTCAAAGGCACAGTCGACCTGAGCTCGCTGCCGCTGCCGCCGGGGGCGATCCCTCTGAGGCCAGTCAGGTTCTAGGTTGATCACAGGGACACGGATCTCGTGACGAGGACACAAAGGGGAGCAGCGGTCACAGCGGGAGGCACCGGAGGCACGGCTGCGCTCCCGCGTCTGGCGCTTTCTTGTGTCGTTTGTTGCCTTGGTGTCCTCTGTGTCGCGAGCGAAGCGAGCGCACAATTGCGCCGCCCGAAGGCCGAGGTCACGCCGCTGGTCGAGCGCGTTGGGCTGCACGGGGGCGACACCGCCCGCGCCGCGCTGCGGGTCTCGTTGCCCGAAGGCCTGCACACCCAATCCAACAAGCCGCGCGATCCGCTGCTGATTCCGACCGAGCTGACGATCGACGCGCCGGCCGGCGTGACGGTCACGGAAGTGGTGTTTCCGCCGTCGACCGACTTGAAGCAGGCCGGCCAGGAGCAGCCGCTCGCGGTGTTCGAGCAGACGTTCGCGATCGGCGTGCAGCTGGCGATCGCGTCCAGCGCGCAGCCCGGCACGATCGCGGTCCCTTTTCACCTGCGCTACCAAGCATGCGACGCCAATCTCTGCTACGCGCCATCGACGGCCGAGGGACAGTGGCCGATCGCGATCGTCGCCGCGAGCAAGACCGCCAGCGCGTCCGGCGATGCGATTTTCGGCACCATCGCGTTCGGCAAGGGCGAGGCGCCCGGCGCGACCGCATCGGCTCCGGCCGTCACCAGACCGGGCGCAGCAGGCCCCAGCCCGGCATCCGGCGACGGCATCGCGAAGCTCGATCAGTTCACCGTCCTGGGCATGAACGGCGGCTACCTCAACGCCGACGAGTTCCTCAGGTTCGTGCACAACGCGGAAAACGGCGTGAAGGAACGCGGCATGTTCGAAGGCCGCGGTCCACTGATGATCCTGCTGCTGGTGCTGATCGGCGGCCTGGCGCTGAACCTGACGCCCTGCGTCCTGCCGATGATCCCCATCAACCTCGCGATCATCGGCGCCGGCGCGCAGGCCGGGTCGCGAGGCCGCGGCTTCATGCTCGGCTCTGCCTACGGCGTGGCGATGGCGCTGGTCTACGGCGCGATCGGACTGGTCGTCATCCTTACCGCCGGCACGTTCGGCACGATCAACTCATCGCCCTGGTTCAACCTGGGCATCGCGATCCTCTTCTTCGTGCTGGCGCTGGCGATGTTCGACGTGCTGCTGATCGACTTCTCCCAGTATGCGGGGAATCTCGGCACCTCGTCGAGCAAAGGCAGCTTCGCGCTCGCGTTCAGCATGGGCGCGGTCGCGGCGCTGCTCGCCGGCGCCTGCGTCGCGCCGGTGGTGATCCAGGTAGTCCTGTTCTCGAGCAATCTGTACGCGACCGGAACCAAGGTCGCGCTGGCGCTGCCGTTCTGCCTCGGCATCGGCATGGCGATTCCGTGGCCGATCGCGGGCGCGGGGCTGGCGGCGCTGCCGAAGCCGGGGATGTGGATGGTCCGCGTGAAGCAGGCGTTCGGCGTCTTCATCATGGCGACGGCGCTCTACTACGGCTACGAGGCATACGCGATCTTCGCGAACCGCTGGGTCGATCCGGCCGCGGTCTCGTCGAGCGTGGAGGCGCAGCTGAAAGCCGGATGGCACGCCTCGCTCGCTCAAGGGCTCGACCTCGCGCAGCGCGAGCAGAAGCCCGTGCTCATCGACATGTGGGCCACCTGGTGCAAGAACTGCCTGACCATGGACAAGACGACGCTCGAGAACGCGGACGTCCAGAAGGCGCTGTCAGGCTACATCCGCATCAAGTATCAGGCGGAAGACCCCGACCAGCCGCCGGCCAAGACGCTGATGCAGCGGTTCAACGCCGCCGGCCTTCCCACCTACGTGATCGTGCGTCCGTCCAAGTAAGATCCATCCGCGGATTACGCGGATCACGCGGATAACCTATGTCCCACGAGGCGCTCAGACGCGATCTCGAACAACAGATCTCGGGTGAGATTCGATTCGACGCGGTCTCGCTGGCCCTGTACTCCACCGACGCAAGCGTCTACCAGATCGAGCCTCTCGGCGTCGTCGTTCCGAGGACGCGAGACGATGTGGTGCGGGCGGTGGAGATCGCGGGCCGGCACCGGGTGTCAATCACGGCGCGCGGCGGCGGCACGTCGCAAGCCGGCCAGGCGATCGGCGCCGGGCTCCAGCTCGATACCTCCAAGTACCTCAATCGCATCCTCGAGGTGAACGTCGCGGAGCGCTGGGCCTGGATCGAACCCGGGGTCGTGCTCGACGAGCTGAACGCGACGCTGAAGGCCCACGGGCTCCGCTTCGCCCCCGACATCTCGACAGCCAGCCGCGCGACCGTCGGCGGGATGATTGCGAACAACTCGAGCGGCGCGCGGTCGGTGCTGTACGGCAAGACCCTCGACCACGTCCTCGAGCAGCACGTCGTGCTCTCCGATGGAACGGTGGCGCACTTTCGACCGCTCGGCGCTGAGGAGCTCGAGGCCGCCTGTTCGGGAACGACGCTGGAGGCCACCTGCTATCGAACCATCCGCGATCTGGCGGCGGCTCGCGCCGACGAGATCGATCGGCGCTTTCCCAAGGTGCTGCGGCGGGTCGGCGGCTACAACCTCGACCAGTTCGTCGATCGGGCGAAGCCGTTCAACCTGGCGAAGCTGATCGTGGGATCGGAGGGGACGCTCGGACTGGTGGTGGCCGCGAAGATCCACCTGGTTGCGTTGCCGGCGGTCAAGGCGGTGCTGACGATCGAGTTCGAAGAGTTGCTCGACGCCCTCGCCGCCACGCCGCTCGTGCTCAGGCACACGCCGTCGGCGGTCGAGGTCATGGATCGCTTCATCCTCGACCACGCGAAAGAGAGCCCCGCGCTGGACGCGCTGCGGCGCGGCATCCTGCTCGGCGATCCCGGCGCGCTCTTGTGCGTGGAATTCTACGGCGATCGCGACGGGGATCTGCCGCCGAGGATCGAGGCGCTCGAGGGCGAGCTCGCCGCCTCGGGCTATCGCTGCCGGTGGCGGCGGGCGATGGCCGCGGCCGACCAGGCCCGCATCTGGGCGTTCCGCGAGGCCGCGCTCGGCTTGTCGATGGCCATGAAGGGGGACGGCAAGTCGCTGTCGTTCGTCGAGGACACGGCGGTCGCGCCCGAGAAGTTGCGCGACTACATCGAGCGGTTTCTGCGGATCATCCGGGAACACGACACCTCGGCCGGCGTCTACGCCCACGCCTCGGTCGGCTGCCTGCACGTGCGTCCGGTCGTGAATCTCAAGACCGCCGAAGGCGTGCGCAAGTTCGAGTCGATTGCGAACGCGTCCGCCGACCTGGTGCTCGAGTTCGGCGGTGCGCTCTCCGGCGAGCACGGCGACGGCCTCGTCCGCGGCGCGTTCACCGAGAAGATGTTCGGCTCGGTGCTCTACGAGGCGTTCCGCACCGTGAAGCGGACGTTCGACCCGGCGGGCCGGTTCAACCCCGGCAAGATCGTCGACACGCCGCCGATGACCTCGAACCTGCGCTACGGCGCCGGCTACCAGACGCCGGATCCGACCGCCTTCTTCGACTACACCGATCACGGCGGGCTCGGCCGCGCCGTCGAGATGTGCAGCGGGCTCGGCGCCTGCCGCAAGACGCTCGAGGGCACGATGTGCCCGTCGTACATGGCAACGAGGGACGAAAAACACTCGACGCGCGGGCGCGCCAACACGCTGCGGCTCGCGATGGCCGGCAGGCTGGGCGAGGCCAGGCTCGGCGACCACGACGTCCACGACGTGCTCGATCTCTGTCTCGAGTGCCGCGCGTGCAAAGCCGAGTGCCCGGTCGGCGTCGACGTCGCGCGCTTCAAGAGCGAGTTTCTCGCCGGCTATTGGCAGCGGCACGGGATGCCGTTGAAGACGGGCGTCCTTGGCCACGCGCATCGGGTGGCAAAGGCAGGCAGCGCCCTGGCGCCGTTGTCGAACCTCGTCGCGCAGAGCCGGATGGGCCGCTGGATCAACGAGCAGCTGCTGGGAATCGACCGCCGCCGAACCCCACCTGTATTTGCCAGGAAAACGTTCGCGCAATGTTTCGAGGAGGCCGCTGGCCCCCAGCCCATGGCCGCTGGCGTGGTTCTGTTCGTTGACACGTTCACCAACTACCAACATCCGGCCGTGGGCGTGGCTGCGGCCGAAGTCCTCGAGACGGCAGGGGTCGCGGTCCGCCTTGTTCCCCACGGCTGCTGCGGCCGGCCGCTGATCTCACAGGGGTTGCTGGACGAGGCGCGCGCCGCAGCGCGGGTGAACGCCGAGGCGCTGTTCGACGCGGCATCGCGGGGCGAACGGATTCTGTTCCTGGAACCGAGCTGCCTCTCGGCCGTGCGCGAAGACGCGCCGTCGCTGCTGCGCGGCGAGGCGCAGCGCAAAGCGCTGGTGGTCGGCGACGCCTGTCTGCTGTTCGAGGACTACGTCGAGCGGGAATGGACCGCCGAACGACTGGCGCTGAATCTGCGGTCAGGGCCGTCGACGGTGCTGCTTCACGGCCACTGCCATCAGAAGGCGATGGGCATGCTGCCGCCCACCCGGGCGCTGTTGTCGCGCATCCCCTCGTGCACGGTGGTCGATCTCGACGCGGGATGCTGCGGGATGGCCGGATCGTTCGGCTACGCGAAGGCGCACTACGAGGTCTCGCGCCAGATCGGCGAGCGCAGGCTGCTCCCGGCCGCGCGTGCGATGACCGGCGACACCGTCATGGTCGCTCCAGGCACGTCGTGCCGCGAACAGGTCGCACACTTCGCCGGCGTGAAGGCGCTGCACCCGGCTCAATTGTTGAGATCTCTGCTTAAGAATTAGAAGCATGAATCTGGAATTTGGAATTCCTGATTCAGTATCTCCGTTCACCCGGACGCCGATCCGATCCGAGCGAATCCATCCAGGCCGGGTACTCGGGCGTCAGCCGGCTGGCCTCGTCGAGGGCCTTCAAGTCGTCGGCGGTAAGGGCGACGTCGATCGCCTTGAGGTTGTCGTCGAGTTGGGCGATCGTCTTGGCACCGATGATGACGCTGCTGACCGCGTCGTTCGCCAGAATCCATGCCAGCGCGATCTGGGCCACGGTCACGCCGCGCGCCTTGGCGATTGGCGTCAGCACGTCGAGGACGGCGAACCCCTTCTCCTTGCTGACCGGCGGGAAGTCGAACTTGGCGCGCCGCGCCGATTCGTCGCCGCCATCGCGGGTGAACTTGCCCGACAGGAAGCCGCCGGCCAGCGGGCTCCACACCAGCAAGCCGAGCCCCTGGTCCTTCAGCAACGGGATCGTCTCCCGCTCGAGGTCGCGCCCGACCAGCGAGTAGTACGACTGCGTGCATTTGAAGCGCTCGAGCCGCTGCTCGCGCGACACCGCCAGCGCCTTCATCAACTGCCACGCCGGCAGATTCGAGCAGCCGATGTAGCGGACCTTGCCGGCGCGCACCAGGTCGTCGAGCGCGCGCAGCGTGTCCTCGATGTTGGTGACCGGATCGAACCGGTGAATCTGATACAGGTCGATGTAGTCGGTGTTGAGCCGTTTCAGGCTGGCCTCGACACTCTCGACGATGTGGAGGCGCGACAGGCCGACCTGGTTGGCGCCCGGGCCCATCCGGCCGCGCACCTTTGTGGCGAGGACGATCTCGTGACGGCGGCCGGCGATCGCGTGGCCTACCATCTTCTCGGATTCGCCGCCGGCGTAGACGTTGGCGGTGTCGATGAAGTTGACCCCGGCGTCGAGCGCGCGGTGGACAATGGCGTCGGCGGCGCTCTGATCCAGGCCACCGATTGCTTCCCAGATCTGGCTGCCGCCGCCGAATGTCATCGTGCCCAGGCACAGCTCGGAGACGAATACGCCGGTGTCGGCCAGTGGTCGGAATTTCATTGATGTAGTCTATAGCCCTCGAATGTCGCCCCTCAAGCGGCCGAAGCCGACCGCCGTCGTCCTTGGCCTGCTGTGCGTGATGTATCTCATCACGTATGTCGATCGCGTCAACATTTCCACCGCCGCCGACTCGATCAGGCGGGAGCTTTCGCTCTCCAACACCCAGCTCGGCTTCCTGCAGTCGGCGTTCGGCTACCCGTACCTGATCTTTCAGATCTTCGGCGGCTGGATCGGTGATCGATTCGGTCCGCGGCGGACGCTGTTCTGGTGCGGCCTGATCTGGTCCGCGGCGACGATCCTCACGGGATTTGCCGGTGGCCTGACGTCCCTGTTCATGTGCCGGCTCCTGGTCGGGATCGGCGAAGGCGCGACGTTCCCGGTGGCGACACGGGCGATGCAGAGTTGGACGCCGATCGGCCGCCGCGGGTTCGCACAGGGCCTGACCCACGCCTTCGCGCGGCTCGGCAACGCGGTCACGCCGCCGATCGTGGCCTGGCTGATCGTCGCGATCGAGTGGCGCGGATCGTTCATCGCTCTCGGCTGTTGCAGTCTGGCGTGGGTGGTGGTCTGGATCTGGTATTTCCGTGACACGCCGGCCGAGCACCCGGCGGTGACGCCGGCGGAGCTCGACATCCTGCCGAACCACGGCGCGGCGGCGACAATCGTGCGGCCGCGAGTGCCGTGGGGCGCGCTCACCAGGCGGATGGCGCCGGTGACGATCGTCTACTTCTGTTACGGCTGGACGCTGTGGCTCTACCTGACCTGGCTGCCGTCCTACTTCCTGCACGAGTACAGGTTCGATCTGCGCCGGTCGGCGCTGTTCACGTCGGCGGTGTTCTTCGCCGGAGTCGTGGGCGACTATCTCGGGGGCGAGATCAGCGACCGCATCCTGCTTCGCACCGGCGACGTGGAGCGGGCGCGCCGCAACGTGGTGATGATCGGCTTCCTCGGATCGTTCGCCTGCCTGGTGCCGGTGTTTCTCACCCACGATCTGGTGGCGATCATCGTGTCGCTGGGCGCGGCGTTCTTCTTCGCGGAGCTCGTGATCGGGCCGATGTGGTCGATCCCGATGGACATCGCCGGCAAGTTCTCCGGCACGGCGGCGGGGATGATGAACACCGGCTCGGCGCTGGCGGCGATCCTGTCGCCGATCGCGTTCGGCTTCATCATCGACAAGAGCGGCAACTGGCAGCTCCCTTTTGCCGGCTCACTCGGCTTCCTCCTGCTCGGTGCACTGCTGGCGCCGACGATGCATCCGGAGGTGGCCTTCGATGAATTGGGTAATCGGGAAATTGGGTAATTGGGTTACCCAATTACTCAATTCATTGTAGGGCCGCGCCCTTTCTGGGGTGCCGGCAGCGCCTTGCGCGGGAGCTTCTCGTCGCGCATTGCGGCATCGTACGCGAACACCGCGATGACGGTGGCCTGCTGGACCATGTCGTCGCGCTGCACGCGATCGAACGTGTCCATGGTCGAATGGTGCGTGCGCGAGTTGTACTCGAGGCGATCGACCATGAACTGGAACGCGGGGATGCCGGCGTCGTCGAATGACACGTGGTCGGTCGACACCACCGTCCGCGGCCCAATCGTCGTCACCCCCAGGTCGTGCAGCGGCGCCATCCACGCCTCGAAGATCGGGCGCGCCGCCATGTTGCTCTGCAGCCAGATGCCGCGCACCCTGCCGGTGCCGTTGTCCGAGTTGAACACCGCTGACAGCTTTCCGTGCTCGGGCTTCAGCGCCATGGTTTCGACATCGGCGAGGTGATCGCGGACGTAGGCGCGCGATCCGAGCAACCCCTGCTCCTCGCCGCCCCAGAGCCCGACGCGGATGGTGCGGCGCGGCCTGGCGCCGACCGCCTTGAGGATCCGCAGGGCCTCCATCATCGCGCCGCTGCCGGTGGCGTTGTCGGTGGCGCCGGTGGCGTAGGGATGGGAGTCGAAGTGCGCGCCGAGGAGCACGATTTCCGACGCGAGATCGGTGCCGGGAATCTCGGCGACGGTGTTGAATCCGTTCGGCGTGTCCTCATCGTAGAACCTGGTCTCGACATTGAGCTCGACCTTCACCGGCACGTTCTTGTCGAGCACACGGATCATGCGGTTGTAGTGCTCGACCGCCAGCGCGATCACGGGCACGCCCTTGCCGGCCCTGTCGTCGCGCGGGCTGGAGCCGGCGGGAAAGATCGTGCCGCCG
>DATASG010000223.1:0-16143 GCA_036269295.1 Vicinamibacterales bacterium
CTCTGTTGCGCGGCGGGAGCGGCTGCGCAGCCGGCGGACGCTCCGGCGCGGGAACCGAGACCGACACCCGTCGAGGTCGGCGGCGGCTTCACGACGGCGGTGTGGCTCGGGAGCGCCACCGGTTTTCCGATGCTGCAGACGCGCGTGAACTTGACGCGCCATATCGCGGTGGAAGCGGCTGTGGTCCTTGACGTCGGCCCGTCCCGTTCGGGCGTGCAGGGTCTCTACCTTCTCCCGGGCCGGCCGTTCTCCACGGTCCTGACCTCGATCCGCCATGGACGGGGGTAACCGCGGCGCGGGTCCGCTATCGATGGACAGGCGGCACGCCGAACGACGTGCTCTTCGTCGACATCGCCTTGCGCCCGCCGACCTTGCCGCCGAATCTCGATCCGCCGAAGCTGTTCTACATCCAGGGAGATCTGTCGCAGCCGCCGGAGAACAGGTCCGGCGAATGGGTCAACGAGCTCCTTACGGGACACGGTCTTCCAGGCCGCCATACAACGTGCGCTTTGCGACCCTCAACGTCAGCGGCAGCGGCGTGTACGCGCCCGCAGCGATGCACGGGATCGTGGAGATTGATTCGATCGCGGTGGTCCGGTGATCTAGAGGACGACGGCGAGCTGCTGCGCGGCTGATTTCCTGGTACCTTCGACAATCAGCTGACCGCAGGCGGCGCGGATATCGCGGCCGCGGCTCTTGCGCACCGAGACCCTGACGCCGTGATCGGCGACGATCTTCGCGAACCGATCGATGACCTGATCCGACGGCCGCTCGAACGGAATCCCGGCGGCGGCGTTCAGCGGGATGAGGTTGACCTTCGACTTCACCTCGGCGACCAGTCTGGCCAGCTTTCGAGCGTCCTGCGGTGAATCGTTGACGCCGGCGAGGAGCACGTACTCGAAGGTGATGCGGCTGCGCCGATTCAGCGGGAAGCGCTTGCAGGCGGCAATGATGTCGGCGACGCCGTATTTCTTGTTGATCGGCACCAGCTCACCGCGCTGCAGATCGGTCGGCGCGTGGAGTGAAATCGCCAGGTTCGGCATCACGGCTTCCCTGGCGAGCCGCTCCAGCGCCGGCAGCAGTCCGACCGAAGAGAGCGTGATCCGGCGCGCCGAGATGTCGAAGCCGTGCTGGTCGGCGAGCAGCCGCAACGCCCGCATCGTCTCGTCGTAGTTGTGCAGAGGCTCGCCCATCCCCATCAGCACGATGTTGAACTTCCTGTCGCGGAGGTTGAGCGCACCGGCGAGCACGCGCACCTGGCCGGCGATCTCGCCGGCGGTCAGATTGCGCACCAGCCCCATCTTGCCGGTCAGGCAGAAAGCGCACGCCATGGCGCAGCCGACCTGGGTCGAGACGCAGAAGGTCATTGCCGGGGTGTCGGGAATGAAGACCGATTCGATGTGGGCGCCGTCGGCGAGGCGCAGCAGAAACTTCTCGGTGCCGTCGACCGAGGTTTCGCGCTGCACGAGCGCCGGCGTGCCGAGCGTGAACTCGAGCGCCAACGTCGCGCGCAGATCGCGCGACAGATCGGTCATGGCGTCGATATCGGTGACGCCGCGCTTGTAGATCCAGCGGAAGATCTGGCGGGCATGGAAGCGCCGATGCCCGCGCGCGTCGAGGGCCGACTCGAGCGCGGCGCGTTCCAGATTGGCGAGATCGGGTCGAGGCTCCTCTGCAGGCATTCTCAGCACTCGCCAGCCTTCGATGGTAGCATAAGACTTTCGCGGGCATCATTTGTCCACCACACCCATCGTCAGAGACGTGCTCGACAACGGGCTTCGGATTCTCACCGAACGGATGACGCAGGTCCGCTCGGTCAGCATCGGTGTCTGGCTGACGCGCGGATCGCGGCACGAAACGGCCGAGCGCGGCGGCATCGCGCATTTCGTCGAGCACATGCTGTTCAAGGGCACCAACAGCCGCTCGGCGGAAGACATCGCGCAGCAGATCGATTCGATCGGCGGCCAGCTCGATGCCTTCACCGCCAAGGAATACGCCAGCTACTACATCAAGGTACTCGACGAGCATCTCCCGATAGCGATCGACATCCTGTCCGACATCGTCCGGAACCCGGCCTTTGCGCCCGACGATATCGAGCGCGAGAAGAAGGTCGTGCTCGAAGAGATCAAGATGGTCGAGGATACGCCCGACGACCTGGTCCACGAGCTCTTTACCCAGGGCTTCTGGGAGAATCACCCGCTCGGCCGGCCGATTCTCGGCACGAAAGAGACAGTGGAGTCGTTCAACGCGCCGCTGCTGCGCGATTACTTCGGCGGCGTCTACACCGCCAAGAACCTGATCGTTTCGGCGGTGGGCAACGTCGAACATGCGCGGGTGCGCGAGCTGGTGCAGGAGAAGTTCGGATCGCTGGCTCCGGTGGGCGAGCCGGCGATTGAGGACACGCCGCACGTGGCGCGCAACATCCTGATTCGCAACAAGGAACTCGAACAGAGCCACCTCTGCCTCGGGGTCGGCAGCTACGCCCAGAACCACGACGATCGCTATGCCAGCTACGTGCTCAATACGCTGCTCGGCGGCTCGATGAGCTCGCGGTTGTTCCAGAACGTGCGCGAGAAGCGCGGCCTGGCGTATGCGGTTTTCAGCGGCCTCAGCGCCTATCGCGATGCCGGCTCGTTTACGATCTACGCCGGTTGTGCCAACGAGGCGGTGGGCGAAGTGATCGATCTCTGCGTCGAGGAGCTGCGGCTCGTGAAGAGCGCGCCGGTGCCCGACGCGGAGCTGCAGCGCTCGAAAGACCACCTGAAGGGCAGCCTGATGCTGAGCCTCGAAAACACGGCCAGCCGCATGTCGCACCTGGCGCGCCAGGAGATCTATTTCGATCGCCAGTTCGGGCTCGACGAGACGCTGGTCGGCATCGAACGGGTGAGCCGCGAAGACGTGCAGCGGGTGGCGGCGGAGCTGTTCGGCAACGGCTTGCTGTCGGCGACAGTGCTCGGCAATGTGAATGGCTTGCAGATCCCGGTCACACGGCTCGATCTTGATTAACCGGCTCGATGAGTCGATCTCGATGAGATGATTGCTCGCTACACCCACCCGGACATGGGGCGGATCTGGAGCGACCAGCGGCGATACGAAACCTGGTTGCTGGTCGAGACCGCCGCCGCCGAGGCGATGGCGGCCAACGGCATCGTCCCGCCCGACGCCGCCCGCGATATCCACGAGCGCGGCGCCTTCGAGATCGCGCGCATCGAGGAAATCGAGCAGATTACCCAGCACGACGTGATCGCCTTCACCACCGCGGTCGCTGAGAAGGTGGGGCCGTCGGCGCGCTGGTTGCACTTCGGCCTGACCTCGTCGGACGTCATCGACACCGGGCAGGCGCTGCAGATGCGTGAAGCGTGTGACCTGCTGCTGAAGGATCTCGACCGCCTGGCTGAGGCGATCCGCGCGCGCGCGCTCGAGCACCGCCGGACGCCGATGATCGGCCGCACCCATGGCGTGCACGCCGAGCCGATGACCTTCGGCCTCAAGCTGGCGCTCTGGTATGCCGAGGTCGGCCGTGACATCGAACGCATCCGACGCGCCCGGGCGGTGGTCAGCGTCGGCAAGCTGTCGGGGGCGGTGGGGACGTTCGGCCATCTACCGCCCGCGATTGAAGAGGACGTCTGCCGGCGCCTGGGCCTCGAGCCGGCGCCGGTCGCCTCGCAGGTGATTCAGCGCGATCGTCACGCCGAGCTGCTTTCGGCGATCGCAATTACCGGCGCCTCGCTGGAGAAGTTCGCGCTCGAGGTACGGGGACTGCAGAAGACCGAGATCGGCGAGGTCGAAGAGCCGTTCGGCAGGGGCCAAAAGGGCTCGTCGGCGATGCCGCACAAGCGCAACCCGATCGGCGCCGAACAGATCGTCGGCCTGGCGCGGCTGCTGCGCGGCAACGCACACGCCGCCCTCGAGAACATCGCCCTGTGGCACGAACGCGACATCTCGCACTCCTCGGTCGAACGTGTCATCCTGCCCGACAGCTGTATCGCGCTGGATCACATGCTGCGCCGGATGACGCGGATCGTGACCGGAATGGTGGTCAACGCCGAGCGCATGCGCGAGAACCTGAACCGTTCGCGCGGCGTGGTGTTTTCGGGCACGGTACTGCTCGAGCTCGCGAAGAAGGGCGTGGCGCGCGAGCTGGCCTACGAGTGGGTGCAGCGCAACGCGATGCGGTCCTTTGCCGAGCAGCGCGATTTCAAGACACTGCTGCTCGCCGATCCTGACGTCATCGGCGCCCTGCCTGCCGCCGAGATCGAGCGCGCGTTCGACCTCGACGACCAGCTCAAGCACGTCGACGACATTTTCGATCGCGTCTTCCATCCGGTGAGGGCCTGACCCATGCGCGCGCGTGTTTTCGTCACCTTGAAGCCGTCGGTGTTCGATCCACAAGGGCGGACGATCGTCGAGGCGCTGCAGTCGCTCGGCTACGGCAACGTCGCGGACGTGAGGCAGGGCAAGTACTTCGAGTTGGATCTGGCGACGACGGAGCGCGGGCAGGCCGAACGGCTGGCCGCGGACGTCGCCGACAAGGTCCTGGCGAACCCGGTGATCGAGAGCTACCGCATCGAGGTGGACTGATCATGAAATTCGGCATCGTCGTGTTTCCGGGCAGCAACTGCGACGAGGACGCGTTTCACGCCGCCAGGGACGTGTTCGGCCAGGATGCCGAGTACCTGTGGCACAAGGACGCCGACCTCAAGGGCGCCGACGTCGTGATCCTGCCGGGCGGTTTTGCGCACGGCGATTACCTGCGTACAGGAGCGATGGCCCGGTTTTCACCGGTGATGGCGCCGGTGCGCGCGTTTGCCGAGCGCGGCGGGCCGGTACTTGGCATCTGCAACGGTTTCCAGGTTCTGCTCGAGTCGGGGCTGCTGCCGGGGGCGATGCTGCGCAACAAAGGCCTGAAGTACCGCTGCGAGCACGTGCATCTGCGCGTCGAGCAGACTGACACGCCATTCACGGCGGCGGCGACGGTCGGCCAGGTGCTGACGATCCCGATCGGCCACGGCGAGGGCAACTACTTCGCGCCGCCCGAGACGCTGAAGGAGATCGAGGCCAATCGCCAGGTGATCCTCCGCTATGTCGATCCGCTGGGACGGATCGACCAGGCGTCGAACCCGAACGGATCGGTCAATGGCATCGCCGCGCTCTGCAACCAGGGGCGCAACGTCGTCGGCATGATGCCGCACCCCGAGCGCGCGTGCGAGGCGCTCGTCGGCGGCGTCGACGGCCGCGTCATCTTCGACTCGATCGTCCGAGCGTTCCGCTCGGCTGAAAGCCTGGCGCTGCAGCCATGATCGACGCCAAGGCGCTCGAACGGCACGGCTTGAAGGTCGACGAGTACGATCGCATCGTCCAGTTCATGGGCCGGGAGCCGAACCTCACCGAGCTCGGCATCTTCTCGGTCATGTGGTCCGAGCACTGCAGCTACAAGAGCTCGCGCGTGTATCTGAGGACCCTGCCGACCGAAGGTCCGCAGGTGCTGCAGGGACCGGGCGAGAACGCCGGCGCCGTCGACGTCGGCGAAGGGCTCGCCGCGGTCTTCAAGATCGAGTCGCACAATCACCCGTCGTTCATCGAGCCCTATCAGGGCGCCGCCACCGGGGTCGGCGGCATCATCCGCGACATCTTCACGATGGGGGCGCGTCCGATTGCGCTGCTCAACTCGCTCCGCTTCGGCGCCCTCGATGCCCCGGGCACGCGCCGCCTGCTCGAAGGGGTCGTCGCCGGCATCGCCGGCTACGGCAACAGCATAGGCATCCCGACCGTGGGCGGCGAAATCGTGTTCGAACCGGAGTATGCCGGCAACCCGCTGGTCAACGTCTTCTGTCTCGGCATTGCCAAAGCCTCCGACATCATCAAGGGCGTGGCCTCGGGCGCCGGCAACGCGGTCTACTACGTCGGCGCGAAAACAGGGCGTGATGGCATCCACGGCGCGACCATGGCGTCGGCGGAATTCGACGACAAGTCGGCGGAAAAACGTCCGGCGGTCCAGGTCGGCGATCCGTTCATGGAGAAGCTGCTGCTCGAGGCCTGCCTCGAGGTCATGCAGACCGACGCGCTGATCGGCATCCAGGACATGGGCGCCGCCGGCCTCACCTGTTCGACGACCGAGATGGGATCGCGCGGCGGGGCGGGGGTGGAAATCGACGTGTCGCTGGTGCCGCAGCGCGAGACCGGCATGACGCCGTACGAGATCATGCTCTCCGAATCGCAGGAGCGCATGCTGCTGGTCGCCAAACAGGGGCGAGAAGCCGAGGTCGAGCGCATCTTCGAGAAGTGGGATCTGCATGCGGTGCGCATCGGCCAGGTGACCGACGACGGCATGCTGCGCGTGAAGGAGCGGGGCGCCGTGGTCGCCGAGATTCCGAATCGTGCGCTGACCGACGAGGCCCCGGTCTACCGACGTCCGACCAGCGAGCCGGACTATCTGCGCGAGGTCCAACAGCTCGATCTCGACGCCCTCGGCTCGCCGGGCGATCAGAACGCCGCGCTCCTGGCGCTGCTCGGCTCACCGACAATCGCGAGCAAGAAGTGGATCTACCGCCAGTACGATCACATGGTCCGCACCAACACCATCAACCTGCCGGGTCTGGGCGCCGGCGTGGTGCGGCTCAAAGGCACGGACCGGGCGCTGGCAATGTCGCTGGACGGCAACGGCCGCTACTGCTATCTCGATCCGCGGCGCGGGGCGATGCTCGCGGTGGCCGAGGCGGCGCGCAACGTGGCCTGCGCCGGGGCGCGCCCGCTCGCCGCTACCAACTGCCTCAACTTCGGCAATCCCGAGCGGCCCGAGATCATGTGGCAATTTGCCAAGGCGGTTGAAGGAATCGGCGCCGCGTGCCGGGCGCTGGACGTGCCGATCACGGGCGGAAACGTCAGCCTCTACAACGAAACCGACGGGCACGCGATCTACCCGACGCCGACGATTGGCGTAGTGGGCCTGCTCGAGCACGCGGAGCGCGTCGTCGGCCGGCGATTCCAGGAATCGGGCGACGCCATCGTCCTGTTGGGCGAAGGCGGCGGAGAGTTGGGCGGCAGCGAGTACCTGAAGGTGAGGCACGATCTGATACGAGGAGTGCCGCCGGAGCTGGACCTGGATGCCGAACGCGCTCTCCAGACGCTGCTGGTGGCGCTGGCGGACGAGCGGCTGATGCGCTCCGCGCACGACTGCTCCGACGGTGGGATCGCGCTGACCCTCGCCGAGTGTGCGTTCGACACCCTCGGGATCGGCGCCGAGGTGTCGCTTGAAGGCGTGCAGGTCTCACGCGACGCGAACGTCAACGTCGCGGCGGCGTTGTTCGGCGAGTCGGCGTCGCGAGTGGTGATCTCGGTCGTGCCCGAGCAGGTGACCACCGTACTGCGGCACGCGGCAGCGGCCAAGGTGCCGGCCCGCGTCATCGGTCAGACCGGCGGCAGCCGGCTGCGAATCGCGGTGGCCGGCGACATCGTCATCGACCAGTCGGTAGACGAGGCGGAAGGTGTGTGGTCAACGGCGATCGATCGATACTTCGTTCAACGTGTGGCCTGAACAAGATGTTCGACAAATTCAAAGACGAGTGCGGCGTCTTCGGCATCTTCGGCCATCCCGAAGCGGCCAACATGACCTACCTGGGTCTCTATGCGCTGCAGCACCGAGGGCAGGAGAGCGCGGGCATCGCCGCCTCCGACGGCCAGCACGTCCGCATCTCCCGCGAGATGGGCTATGTCGCCGACATCTTCGATGGTGAAACGCTGTCGGAGCTGCCGGGACCGCTGTCGATCGGCCACGTGCGCTACTCGACGGCCGGCGAGAGCAAGCTGCTCAACGCCCAGCCGATCCTGATCGACTGCGCTCACGGCCAGATTGCCATCTGCCACAACGGCAACATCGTCAACGCGCGCGAGCTGCGCGAGGATCTGGTGCGCCAGGGCTCGATCTTCCAGTCGAACAGCGACACCGAAGTGGTTCTACACCTCTACGCGCGATCGAAGGCGCGCAGCGTCGAGGACGCGATCGTCGAGTCGGTGGCCCAGATCCAGGGCGCCTTTTCGCTGGTCATGCAGACCAAAGATCAGCTGATCGCGGTCCGCGATCCGCACGGGTTCCGGCCGCTGGCGCTCGGCCGTCTCGACGACGCCTACGTGATCTGTTCAGAGACGTGCGCGATGGATCTGATCGGCGCCACCTACCAGCGCGACGTGGAGCCGGGCGAGATCGTGGTCATCTCGGCCGACGGCCTCAGGTCGATCAAGCCGTTCCCGCCGGCGCCGCGGGCGCACTGCGTGTTCGAGCACGTCTATTTCGCCAGGCCGGACAGCTACGTGTTCGGCCGCAGCGTCAACGAGGTGCGGACAGAACTGGGCCGGGCGCTGGCGCGAGAGCAACCGGTCGATGCCGATGTGGTCGTGCCGGTGCCCGACTCGGGCGTCTGCGCGGCGATGGGATTCCACGAGGCATCCGGCGTGCCGCTACGGATGGGGCTGATTCGCAATCACTACGTCGGCCGCACTTTCATTCAACCGCAGCAGTCGATCAGGCATTTCGGCGTCAAGGTGAAGCTGAATCCGGTCCGGAGCATCCTCAACGGCAGGCGGGTGATTCTGGTCGATGACTCGATCGTGCGTGGGACGACGAGCCGGAAGATCGTCGGGATGGTTCGTGCCGCGGGCGCAAAAGAAGTGCACGTCCGGATCAGCTGCCCACCGACGATCTCCCCCTGCTTCTACGGCGTCGACACGCCACGCAAGTCAGAGTTGATCGGCGCCACCCACACGATCGAGCAGATTCGCGAGTTCCTCGAAGCGGACAGCGTCGGCTATCTGAGCCTCGAAGGCATGCTGGGTGCGGTCAAAGACGAGAAGAGCTCGTATTGCACCTCGTGCTACACCGGCGTCTACCCGGTAGCATTTCCGCAGGACGAGGCGACCTACCTCCAGCTGGCGCTGAAGCTCGTCACTAAGTAAAGATCATGACAAGGGCACAAAGGGAACAAAGGACACCAAGGAAGGCGAGCTGCGTCCATATCCTTGGTGTCCTTTGTACACTTTGTGTCCTCTGTGTGGCGCGAGCGCGAAGCGCGAGCGCGCAGGAACCTACTGCGCCGGAGGCGGTGTCCCCGGCGCAGCTGCAGGCGGCGATCGCCAAGCTCGGCGATCTCGACTACGCCACGCGCACCGCCGCCTCGCGGACGGTGCGCCGGACGGCGAGCGCGCAAGCGGTCCCAGCGCTGATGCAGGCGGTGTCGGAGCAGCCGGATGGGTACGTACGCTACCGCGCGCTGGTGCTCCTGACCGGTTTCAACGATCCGCGCACCAAGGACGCGATGCGCGAATCGCTCGCGAGCCCCAACGATCGACTGCGCACTGTTGCCTACAGCTTTTTCGAGCACAACCCGGATCGCGCGATGGTGTCCCAATTCGTGGCCGCGCTCGACAAGGAACAAGCCGAGTTCGTTCGGCCGGCCCTCGTGCGCGCGCTAGCCTCAACCGCCGCTGGAGCCCAGGGCGACGATGTGACCCGCGCCCGCCAGGCGCTGGTGCGCGAGGTTGGCCGCGGGGAGGATTTCTTTCGCAGCGCCGTTATCGAGGCGCTCGGCGACTACAAGGCGCCGTACGCGATTGAGGCGCTGACCGCGGTCGCCAAGCTCGATGGACCGCTGCAGGATGACGCGGCGCTGGCGCTGGGCAAAATCGGCGATAAGCGCGCGCTGGAGACGCTGGCTGCCATTCAGCGCACCGCGCCGCGGACGGCGCAGCCGTCGATTGCGACGGCGATCTGTCTTCTGGGCGTCAACTGTGAGTCGCACCAGAGCTATCTCGTCGAGACGCTCAAGTTCTCGGATCAGAACGCCGGCTTTCAGGAACTGCTCCGCGGCGCCGCCGCAGGCCTTGGCGCGCTTGCCGTGGCCGGCCACGCCGAGGCGGCGCGTGCGCTCGTCGACCTTGGCGTACCCTCGAAGGATCCGACCCGCGCGCCGGTATCGCTGGCGTTGGCGACCGTCGCGCTCCGCAACACGCCGCTGACGCTGACGATGTTCGAGCAGTCCGCCGACCGCAGTCAGGCGATCGCCCTGGTCGCCGAAGGGTTCGACATGCTCGAGGAGGATCTCGACAAAGAGCGCTTCTTCGCCTTCGCGCGCCGCAGTTACTGGGAATCGCCAGACAAGTCGCCGCGGCGGGCGCTGATGCAGACGCTCATCGACAAGCTCGACTTCTGATGGCTCCTCGAACCGCGGCGGCGAGGCTGAAACCGTGAGCGACTACAAGGCCGCGGGCGTCGACATCGACGCCGGCAACGAGACGGTTCGGCGCATCCGGACGCTCGCGCGCGGCACCTTCACCCCAGGGGTCCTTTCGGACATCGGCTCGTTCGGCGGCCTGTTCCGTCTCGATCGCGAGCGCTATCAGGACCCTGTTCTGGTCTCGAGCGCCGACGGGGTCGGCACCAAGCTCAAGATCGCGTTCATGATGTCGAGGCACGACACCGTCGGCGCCGACCTGGTGAACCATTGCGTCAACGACATCCTGGTCCAGGGCGCGGAGCCGCTGTTCTTCCTCGATTATCTGGCGACCGGACGTCTGTCCC
Source organism: Vicinamibacterales bacterium (assembly GCA_036269295.1). Taxonomy (GTDB): domain Bacteria; phylum Acidobacteriota; class Vicinamibacteria; order Vicinamibacterales; family CAVVIG01; genus CAVQFC01. The sequence continues at coordinate 10,571 of DATASG010000223.1, forward strand.
CGGCGGTGGCGGAGCAGGTGGTCACGGGGGTCGCCCGGGCGTGCAAGGAGAACGGCTGCGCCCTGATCGGGGGCGAGACCGCCGAGATGCCGGGCTTCTACGCCGACGGCGAATACGACATCGCCGGCTTCATCGTCGGCGCGGTGGAGCGATCGCGGATCATCGACGGCCGGTCGGTGGTGGCGGGCGACGCGCTCGTCGCGCTGCCGTCCGCCGGCCTGCACACCAACGGTTACTCGCTGGCCCGCCGGGTGTTCTTCGAGTTGGCGGGATGGCAGTGCGATACGTTCGTCCACGAGCTCGGTATGACGATCGGCGAGGCGCTGCTGGCGCCGCACCGTTCGTACCTCAGCGTCGTGCGGCCGCTGCTCGAAGGCGGCGGGATCAAAGGTCTGGCGCACATCACCGGGGGCGGGCTGACCGAGAATCTCCCGCGCGCATTGCCGGAGGGATGCGAGGCTGAGATCGATCTCAAGGCCTGGACGATCCCGCCGATTTTTCAGCTGCTCCAGACGCACGGGGCGATCTCGCGGGAGGAGATGTTCCGCGCGTTCAACATGGGCGTCGGGCTGGTGATCGTCTGCGCCTCGAGGGAGGCGGAGCGCATCATCGAGACGCTGAAGCGCGGCGGTGAGCCGGATGCATTCCGGCTCGGGTCGGTTGTGTAACGGGGTAACGGGGTCGGGAGTCGATTTCACTTTTTGCTCGGTCTGCCTTGTGGACGAAATGTGTATTCCAAGTGCAGCTTGGTGGCCGTTTCGCGAGACCAGGACTCATCCACGAAGGGGCGACTCCGTGCGACGGATTCTCGCACACGACTCAAGTGAATCTGGTTCTGGATCTCGTTAACTGAGGCGAGCCAATCTGCCGGTTGTGGAATGGGCCAGGGATCGACCAGCTTCACATTGCAGTTGTTGCACCGATGCCAAGCGCTCGACCATTGCCAATCCTGCGCTCTCTCCACCAAGCCCGCACGAACGGGGTTGCGTTCGACATAGCGTACGACGGTCAGGAAGTGGTCATCGCCTTGAATCGGAAACGCTTTGAACCTGCCTTGATAGAGCGGACCTGTGCCCTCGGTGTGATGGGCGGCATGCCAGCGTTGGGTATGAGTACCGGTCAGCCAATGCATGAAGCTTGAAAGCTGGAAGTCTTCTTCCGGCCATAAGATCAGGTGCCAATGATTCTTCATGACGGTGAAGGCGGGCATGCGGATTGGGCAGCGTTGCTTGGCCTCCGCGAGGACGTTGACGAACACCTGGAATTCGTCGCCGGTCGTGAACAGCGCCTGGACGCACGGTTCATCACATGATGCGGAATGCCCGCAGTTCCCGCTCGATGTCGTCGTGGCATGGAGCAAGGTGATCGCAAATCGCTGGCCACCTCGACCACATGGCAGAAACTGACAACGACTCCCGACCCCGAATTGCCGTCCTCATCTCCGGTCGGGGCAGCAACCTCCAGTCGATCATCGACGCGATCGAGGCGCAGCGGCTCCACGCCGCGATCGCGGTCGTGGTGTCGAACCGCGCGGACGCTCCGGGCCTGCAACGCGCGCGTGACGCGGGCATCGACGCGGTCCACCTGAGCCCGCGCCTCTATCCCGACCGCGACGCCTACGACCGCGCATTGGCGGACCTGCTGATAGCGCGCGGCGTGGCTCTCGTCTGCCTTGCCGGCTTCATGCGCCTGGTTGGACGGCCGCTGCTCGACGCATTTCCCAACCGAATCCTCAATGTCCACCCGTCGCTGCTGCCGTCGTTTCCCGGGCTCGAGGCGCAGCGCCAGGCGTTGGTGCACGGCGTCCGTGTCACGGGGGCGACCGTGCATCTGGTGAACGCGGAGCTCGACGCGGGACCAATCGTGCTGCAGGCGGCCGTGCCGGTACTCGACACCGATCAGGTCGAGACGCTGGCCGCGCGGGTGCTGGTCGAAGAGCACCGCCTCTATCCCGAAGCGATCGCGCTCGTGCTCGGCGGTGGATGGGCGGTGGTCGGCCGGCGCCTGGTGCGCGCCGTGGCGTCATGAACGGGTGGACCGAGAACGACTCGCAGGTCTACCGCGACATCGCCGACGTGGCGGTGCCCCGGCGGCAGGAGCTGATCGCGACGCTGGTCGCGGCGGTACCGTTCGCCGCCGACGAGCCGGTGAAAATGCTGGAGCTCGGATCGGGCGACGGCCGGCTGGCCGAGGCGCTGCTGACCGTGTTCTCCCGTGCGACGCTGACGGCGCTCGACGGTTCGGAGTCGATGCGCCATGAAGCGGCAGCGCGCCTGGCGCCGTTCGGCGACCGCGCCCGGGTCGCGGCCTTCGACCTCAGCGCGCTCGACTGGTGGGATCGCATGTTCGGCGTCGATGTGATCGTCTCCTCGCTCTGCCTGCATCACCTCAACGACGCCAAGAAACAGTATTTGTACAAGGCCGCCGCGGAGCGGTCGTCGGCGCGCGGCGCGCTGCTGGTCGCCGACCTGATCGATCCGCAGCATCCCGCGCTGCAGCAGCTCGCGGCCGATCAGTGGGATGCACAGGCGAAGGCGCAGGCCGATCGGCTCGGATCCCCTGAGCTGTTTCAGCGCTTCGTCGAGGCGCGGTGGAACCATTTCCGTTTTCCCGACCCGACCGATCAGCCGTCGGCGCTGTTTCATCAGTTGGTGTGGCTGCGGCATGCGGGGTTTTCAGCGGTCGATTGCTGCTGGCTGAACGCAGGCCACGCGGTGTTCGGCGGCTTCAAACAGGTTGCAGCGTCAGCACCGCGACCTCGGGCGGACAGTTGATTCTCACCGGCACGTAAATCGTTCCCACCCCGCGGCTCACGAACAGCGTCGAGCGATCGCGACGGCCGATGCCGGCGACGGTTGGAAACTTCTGCGCCGCGAGCGCGCCCACGACCGGCAGCACGATCTGGCCGCCGTGGGTATGGCCGGAGAGGACCAGCGGCACGCCGAGCGCCGCGGCTTCGGTCAGCCGTCGTGGATCGTGTGCGAGCAACACCGTCATCGGCGCCGTGCCGCGGGTGAGCGCGGCGATGTCCACCTGGCGCTTGGTCCAGAACCGGATCCCCACGAGATCGACGGTCTCCTTCCTGATCTCCAGCCTGGTGCGCGCGTCCTTCAGCATCTGGACGCCGTTGCGGGCGAGCGCGGCCGGCATATCGTGGTCATCGTCGTGGTTGCCGAGGATGCCGAATACCCCGTAGGGCGCGTCGAGCGGGGCGAGCGCGTCAGCGGCGGGGCGGACATAGTTGCGATCGCCGTAGGTGACGTAGTCGCCACCGAGCACGATCAGGTCCGGCTGCTCCGCCATCATCATCGTCGCGGCGTTGGCGATGTCCTGGTGCGAGACGAAGAGGCTGCGATGCATGTCGGTCATCAGCCCGACGCGCAATCCGGCGAGCGCCGGCGGCAGACCGATGACCGGGACGGTCGCGCGCGTCACCCCGAGCTGGTGGCGCTCGTAGACGTAGCCGTAGGTCCCGGCGCCGGCGAGCGCGCCGGCGCCGGCGACGAGCGCACCTCGCAGCGCCGCGCGACGGGTCATCGCCATAGGCTGTTATAGTAAAACGAACCGACGATGAATCTGTTCGACGAGTTGAAATGGCGCGGCCTCGTATACGACGCGACCGAGGGGTTGGCGGACGTGTTCGACCGGGAACGTGTGACCGCGTACATCGGTTTCGATCCGACGGCGTCGAGCCTGCACATCGGCAACCTGCTCGGCCTGGTGACGCTCTCGCGGCTGCAGCGTGACGGTCATTCGCCGATTGCGATCGCGGGCGGCGGCACCGGCATGATCGGCGATCCGAGCGGCAAGGCGCAGGAACGGACGCTGCTGACGCTCGATCAGATCAACGCGAACCTCGATGGCATCCGGCCGCAGCTGGCGAAGTTTCTCGACTTCGATCGGCCCGACAATCCGGCCCGGGTGGTCAACAACGCCGACTGGCTGGCGAAGTTCGATCTGCTTGGATTCCTGCGCGACACCGGCAAGTACTTCACCGTGAACTACATGCTGCAAAAGGAATCGGTGCACCGCCGCCTCGAGAGCGAGGACGGCATCTCCTACACCGAGTTCAGCTATCTGCTGCTGCAGTCGCGGGATTTTCTCGAGCTGTTCGATCGCTACGGCTGTACGCTGCAGATGGGCGGCAGCGATCAGTGGGGCAACATCACCGCCGGCATCGAGCTGATTCGCAAGGCGCGAGCGGCGAAGGCGCACGGCCTGGTGACGCCGCTGGTGACCACCGCGTCGGGAACGAAGTTCGGCAAGACCGAAGCCGGCACGATCTGGCTCGATCCGGCGCGCACGCGGCAAAGCGAGTTCAGGAATTTTTGGCTGAACACCGACGACCGCGACGTGGTCACCTACTTGAAGTACTTCACGTTTCTGAGCCGCGCCGAGATCGACGATCTCGACGCCCGCACCAGCAGCGAGCCGGGGAAGAGAGAAGCACAGCGGGTCCTGGCGGCCAGCGTCACGACGCTGGTTCACGGCAGCGAAGGCGCCAGCCGAGCGGAATCCGTCAACGCGGCGCTCTTCGGCGTGACGACGTCGAGCGGTGGGTTCGAGGATGCGGCGCGGGCTGCGGACGGTCTGCTCGCGATCGCGGGCGAGGTGCCGTCGGCGTCGATGCCGGCGAGCGACTTCGACGGTGGGGGGATGAGCGTGGTCGACGTTGTCGCACGGGTGACCGCGGTGTCGAAGAGCGAAGCCCGGCGGCTGGTGCAGCAAGGCGGCGTTTCGGTGAACGACAGGAAAATCTCCGACGTCAACGCGCGGCTGGTGCGCGCCGACGCTCTGGATGGCCGGGTGTTCCTGTTGGGCAAGGGGTCGCGTCAGCGATTCGTGCTCCGGCTCACTTGACGGGTTGAGACTGGCTTGACGTACTCAGAGCCGTACGAGATACTCGCTGAACGTTCGCCGGTCGGAAATCTGCCAGGATTCACACTCTGCAGTTCCTAGCTCGGGCGTCCTCTTTCAACCCATACGCACCGTCGATTGTTTTCGGCGCCGGCCCTTTAGGGGTTGACAAGGGTAGAAGTCGGTAGTAACCTCGCAAGGTTCCCCTAAACGAGCCGCAACCGGCAAGCGGCGAGGCCTTCCAGGCACGACCTGGGCGGTGGGACGAGCGAATGTCGGGTAGGGCGTCACTGGCGCGCTGCCGTCGGTTCTTTGAAAACTAGATAAGCGTGCAAGTACACACAGCCCGTCAAGAGGCGTGCTCGTCTTCAACGAGGAGCGCGGCCTTGAGACAATGAGAGTCAGCGGGTGGCATCGCGTTAACCGGTCGGCCGGAGTTTTCAGTCCGTGCGAAGGCGACTGGCGATGAACCACTTTCAATCAGAACGGATTGAACAACGCAGGAGCCAATGCATCGGCCTCGCGTTAATTGAGTTGTCCCTGAGCGAGCCGGCGCGAGCCGGCATGGCGACGGGCGACGAATTTAACATGAGAGTTTGATCCTGGCTCAGAATCAACGCTGGCGGCGTGCCTAACACATGCAAGTCGAACGCGAAAGTGGAGCAATCCATGAGTAGAGTGGCAAACGGGTGAGTAACACGTGGGTGACCTGCCTT